>CAYGUO010000029.1:4411-23445 GCA_964353095.1 uncultured Flavobacteriaceae bacterium
TTCTTGGTCTGCCTCCAACCTTAGAGGCAGCGCAAGGAGTTGATTTTGATGGTGCGGGAACTGGGGTTTGCCTCATCTGGCATATTACTTATGAGGAAGGAATCACAGGATTGGAAGCTGGCGGTAACGCTGCCAATTTAGAAGGCTTTTTTGCACTGTCTAATTCCATCAGGGTAACAAGAAACGGGTTGAACGCAGGCACACTTTCCGGAGGGCCTTATGAGTTTACGGTAGATGGTATGCCAGATATGGCAACAGGTTTAGCATTGGATGCTACTGGTATTACCGGTTCAAATCAAGGTTTTGTTATTACGGATGCAGATTTAAACATTCTTGGTCTGCCTCCAACCTTAGAGGCAGCGCAAGGAGTTGATTTTGATGGTGCAGGAGCAGGGGTTTGTCTTATTTGGCACATCACGTATGAAGAGGGTATTACAGGCTTAGAAGCAGGTGCCAACGCTGCCAGTTTAGATGGTTTCTTTGCTTTGTCAAATTCCATCACCGTTACACGTAATGCCTTGGATGCAGGATCCCTTTCAGGCGGGCCCTTCACCTTTACCGTTGATGGCACTCCAGATATGGTTAGTGGTATAATGCTGGATGCCGCTAACTTAAATGGCTCTATTCAGACCTATGTCATTACTGATGCTACAGGTACTATTTTAGGTTTGCCACCAACCTTGGAAGCTGTTGAAGGAGTTGATTTTGATGGTGCGGGTACGGGAGTTTGCTATATTTGGCACTTGACCTATGAAGAAGGCTTAATGGGGCTTGCCATGGGACAGAATGCTAATGATTTAGAAGGCTTCTTTGATCTCTCCAATTTTCTGACGGTCACAAGAAATTGAATTTTTTGAAAGAGAAAATTCAGTGTTTGATTAATTGTTCAAAAGCCCAAGCGAGAGTTTGGGCTTTTATAATTTATAAGTGATTGGTATGGAAAATGGAATTTTAGTCGGTTTTCCATTTTGCTTTGCCGGAGTCATTTTTGGTTAAAATTCAATGATTCTAATAGCATCTTTTTCTAATATAGTATGAGGCCCTCTGGTTCTGATATTAGTGATGTCACCATCTTTAGAAATTACAAAGACGATGGAGACACGTCCGGATATATTTTGTTCTTGCGCTTCCTTAGGGTAGCGAAAGTGATGCTTAATATGTTCTTGCAGCTTTTTTTGAAAGCAAATTCTTGCGTCTGATTCATTTAAATTTTCGCAACCCGGAAATCTAGCAATTTCTTCAACAATACCACCCGAATATGGTGTTTTTGACGGAAGAAATTCAAAAACAATCTCTTTATTTTCTTTTTTTACCAAATAGTTGAACGATAAACTATGTCTTGAAAAAAACGGAGAGGGCTTCCTATTAATCACCTGAGAAATAGGGCTGTTTAGAAAAAGAGAATTAAAATCTTCATCTATTTTCTTGTTGATTTTTTTAACTCTAATTCCAAAGCCACTTTTGGCCTTGTCAATTTTATTATCCTTATTAATCACAAATACCCCGCCTAAACTAAGCGTGTCATTCTCTAATTTTTTAAATCCTTTTTGGTTTTCTATCAAAAAATCGGATACTTTTTGTTCTAAAAACATGTAAAAGCAATCCGCTTTGTTTTGAGCATTTTCACAACCATTGACCACTATTTGCTCTTGAGGGAAATATTCAATTTCCTGTGAATACAGGTTTAAATTGAAAAACAGCACTACTAAGAGAGATATTCTTTTCATCATCTAAACAGCCACAGCCCCTTTAATATGAGGATGCGGATTATAATCTACCAAGGTGAAATCATCAAAAGTAAAATCTAGAATATCTTTTACTTCTGGATTTAAAATCATTTTGGGTAAAGGTCTGATGTCTCTTGATAATTGCAGTTCAACCTGTTCCATATGGTTGTTGTAAATATGGGCATCACCAAAAGTGTGTATAAAATCACCAGCTTCATAGCCACAAACCTGTGCCATCATCATAGTAAATAAGGCATAAGAAGCAATATTGAAAGGCACACCCAAAAAGATGTCGGCACTACGTTGGTACAATTGACAGCTTAATTTACCATCGGCGACATAGAATTGAAAAAACGCGTGACAGGGTGGGAGGGCGGCTTTGCCATTGGCAACATTTTCTGAAAAAGAAATAGAGGTATCTGGCAAAACACTTGGGTTCCAAGCAGAAACCAGCATTCTTCTGCTGTTTGGATTGGTTTTTAAGGTCTGGATGACCTCTTTAATTTGGTCAATTTCCTCACTGTTCCAATTGCGCCATTGGTGCCCATATACGGGACCTAAATCACCATTTTCATCAGCCCAGTCGTTCCAAATACGCACCCCGTTTTCTTTAAGATAGTCAATATTGGTATCTCCTTTTAAGAACCAAAGCAATTCATAAATGATAGACTTTAGATGTAATTTTTTGGTGGTGACCATCGGAAAACCTTCAGAGAGGCCAAATCGCATTTGATAACCAAAAACACTTTTGGTACCCGTGCCCGTTCTATCTCCTTTTTGATTTCCGTGTTCTAACACGTGTTCTAATAAATCGTGGTATTGTTTCATAAGCCTCTCTTCCGTCTCCCCAAAGGGAAGAAACTTTTTCAGAATGCTAAAATAAACGTATTGGGGCTATTTAGCCATTAAAAACAAATTTGGTTATAAACCATTTATCAACTAACAGTTAGAAGTCCCCTTCCCTTTGGGGAGGGGATTTAGGGGGAGGGCGCTACCCCAAAATCATTCCGGCAATAGTAGCCGAAAGTAGCGAAGCCAATGAACCACCAAGAACTGCTTTCATTCCGAATGCTGAAAGCGTTTTACGTTGGCCTGGAGCTAGAGAACCGATACCACCAATCTGAATTCCGATGGAAGCGAAATTGGCAAAGCCACAGAGCATGTACGTGGCCATGATAACCGATTTGTTATAGGTGAAATGCGCAGAGCTGGCTATATTTTTTAATTCTGCCAACTGAATATAACCAATAAATTCACTTGCTGCCAGTTTGATTCCCAAAAGCTGTCCCATGAGCATTACATCTTCATTTGCAACCCCAATCAACCACATTAAGGGGGCGAAAATAGTACCTAGAATAGCTTCTAATGAAAACTTATCATAAGGAGAGTTCGCTGCGATCCAACCGTTGAGTGAAGTCCAATCCCCAATGCCGCCTAAAATACCATTGATCATGGCAATAAAAGCTACAAAAACGAGGAGCATTGCACCAACGTTTACGGCTAGTTTCAATCCTTCCGTAGTTCCGTTGGCAATGGCATCCAAAAGATTTGCGCCAATACGTTCTTGTGAGACTTTCACATCTGTATTGATGGCTTCCGTTTGTGGATACAATATTTTAGAAATAATAATGGCACCCGGTGCTGCCATTACAGAGGCCGCTAGTAAGTGTTTTGCAAAAATCAAACGAAGTGCAGGGTCATCACCACCTAAAAAACCTATATAAGCGGCTAAAACTGCCCCAGCAACCGTTGCCATACCTCCAATCATGACTAACAGAATTTCGGATTTGTTCATCTATTCCAAGTACGCTTTTATAAGCAATGGTGCCTCAGTCTGCCCTAAAAAAATATTACCTGCAATGGACAAGCTTTCCGCCCCAGAAATTCCTAAAGATTTGGTGAGCAACCAGGCCAGCCATTTTACTACTTTTTGAATCACTCCCAAATAAAATAGGACTGAAGTTAAAGCTGAAAAGAAAATGATGGTAGGTAATACTTGAAAAGCAAAAATGTAACCAAAAGTGTCCATGTCAACCACCAACCCTTCAAACAAGAATTGACTACCTGCTCTTGTGAAGTCTAGAATATTGACAAAAATCTGTCCTATGGCTTCAAAAATTACCTGAATAAAGGGCACTTTTAATACCCCAATTGCAATGATCAATTGAATCCCTAAACCAATGCCAACGGTTTTCCAGTTGACCGCTTTTCGATTGGAACTAAAAAGAAAGGCTATAAAGATAAGGACTGCCATACCTAAAATTCCACGGAACAGTGTGTTTAGGGTAAATCCTTGATTAGGCAATAACTCAGATGAAGATTGACCAATAGTTGCAGTCTCTACGACCGATTGCAAGGCTTCACTTGGGGGCGTTGTTTGTGCGCAAATTTGGAAGGATACAAAACATAACAGCGTAAGAATCCAAATTTTGGCTAGCTTCATATTTGGGTGGTTGGTTTATTTTCGCTTAGAAATTTCGTCGCGTAGTTTGGCAGCTTTTTCATAGTCTTCATTGATTACTGCCTTGTCCAGTTCTTTATGCAATTCGTCAAGAGTCATTTCCCTATAGCCGTCTCCAGCGCCGGATTCAATCTCTACAGTTGCTCCTTCTTGAAGAATTTCATCTACCACAATGCTATCGCTACCATCGTCATCATCTTCTTTGTCTTTTGCAGAGAATTTTAAAAAGATTCCGGCTTTATCCAGAATGGTCTTATAGGTGAAAATAGGCGCGTCAAAACGCAATGCCAAAGCGATGGCATCACTGGTTCTGGCATCAATAATTTCTTCTACTTTTTCCCTTTCGCAAATAATGCTAGAGTAGAACACGCCATCAACCAACTTGTGAATGATTACCTGCTTTACAACAATATCAAAGCGATCAGAAAAATTCTTGAAAAGGTCATGTGTTAATGGCCTAGGGGGTTTTATTTCTTTTTCAAGGGCAATGGCTATAGACTGCGCTTCAAAAGCACCTATGACTATAGGTAACTTTCGGTCACCTTCTACTTCATTCAAAATAAGGGCATAAGCACCATTTTGAGTTTGGCTGTATGAAATACCCTTAATCTTTAATCGAACTAAACTCATAAATTTTCTGCTATAACAAAAAAAAGCTATTCAAATACGTGGCAATGACATTTATCTGAATAGCCGCTTCAAAGAAGCAAATTAACAAAATTTAAGCGTTCTGGGCTTTAAATTCTTTTAATTTTTCAATGAGTTCTGGTACAACTTCAAAGGCATCACCAACAATACCATAATCAGCCGCTTTAAAGAAAGGTGCTTCGGGATCATTATTGATAACCACTTTAGTTTTTGAAGCACTAACTCCTGCTAAATGTTGAATGGCACCTGAAATTCCGATGGCAATATATAGATTACTGGCAACGGGTTTTCCTGTTTGTCCAACGTGTTCACCGTGCGGTCTCCAACCTAGGTCAGAAACTGGTTTAGAGCAGGCTGTTGCAGCTCCTAAGATATCGGCCAATTCTTCTACCATTCCCCAATTTTCCGGTCCTTTTAGACCGCGACCTGCAGAAACAACAACATCAGCATCAGCAATGGTCGCCTTGCCCACAACTTTATCGATTTCAATTGACTTTGCTCCAAAATCATTATCATTTATAGACGGTGAAAACGCTTCAGCAACCGCTGAAGTCTGGTTTTCAACCAAGCCAAAGGAGTTGTTTGAAACACCAATTAATTTTGTTTCGGCTGTAATTTCAGTGTGAGCGAATCCTTTATTACTAAAAGCGGTTCTTTTTACAAGAAAAGGAGAAGTGCTTTCAGGGGCCGCAACAACATTGGGCACATAGCCAGCATTTAATTTGGCTGCCAAAATTCCACTTAAAAATTTACTATCCGCACTTGAACTAACGATAACTACTTTAGCGTTTTCAGCTGCAGCAGCTTGAGCAACAACAGATGCGTAAGCTTTTGCATTGAACGTATTCAAACTGTCATCAGTAACTTGTAGCACTTTTGAAGCACCATAAGAGCCTAAAATAGCAACATCACTGGCGTTGATTGCAATAGCGGTGACCGAATCACCCATTTGTTTGGCAACTTCATACGCGTATGAAACGGCCTCTAGGGCATTTTTCTTAAAATTACCCTTATCTGATTCTGTATATACTAATACCGACATATCTTAAATTACTTTAGCTTCATTATGTAATAGATTTACCAACTCACCAATATTACTTGCATCAACCAATTTTACAGGGCCTTTAGCCGCAGGTTTATCAAACTTTTTATCATTGGTAAGTGATGGGGCATTAGTGGGTTCAACCACATTTAGCGCCTTTTTACGAGCCATCATGATACCTCGCATGTTGGGAATACGTAAATCACTTTCTTCTACTAAGCCTTTTTGACCGCCAATGACCAGAGGCAGCGAAGTTTCAATAGTTTCTTTTCCACCATCAATTTCCCTAACGGCCTTAGCGTTTGTTCCATCAACTTCTAAAGAAATACAGGTATTGACAAAATTCATATCTAAAAGGGTAGCAAGAATTCCGGGTACCATGCCTCCATTGTAGTCGATTGATTCACGTCCGGCAATCACCAAGTCGTAGCTTCCATTTTTTACAATTTCGGACAGTTGTCTCGCAACAAAAAAACCATCTGTAGGTTCCGCATTGATCCGAATAGCTTCGTCAGCACCAATAGCCAAGGCTTTTCTAATGGTGGGTTCGGTTTGGGCACCACCAACGGTAGCGACATGAACAACGGCACCTTGCTTTTCTTTGAACCACATGGCTCTTGTTAATCCAAATTCATCATTCGGATTAATCACAAACTGTACACCGTTTGTATCAAACTTAGTATCACCATCGGTGAAGTTGATTTTTGAAGTAGTATCGGGTACGTTACTTATACAAACTAAAATCTTCATTTCTTGTTTTAATTTTGATGCGTAAATATAGCCATAAAATCCGAAATTTACTATGCATGCATAATAAATATTTGTGCTTTTTTTGATTTTTGGGCTACAATCATTCCTTTATTATTCGCTATTTTTGCTTGCGTTTTAAACGGCGCAATTATAAACAAGTTCAACAAGGTATGAAGACACTACAATTTAGACAGGCTATTTGTGAAGCGATGTCAGAAGAGATGAGAACCGACGACACCATTTATTTAATGGGAGAAGAGGTTGCTGAATATAATGGAGCTTACAAAGCTTCAAAAGGAATGTTGGATGAGTTTGGAGCGGAACGTGTCATAGACACACCTATTTCTGAATTAGGTTTTTCGGGTATAGGAGTAGGTTCCGCAATGTTGGGCAATCGCCCAATTATTGAGTTTATGACCTTTAACTTTGCTTTGGTAGGTATTGATCAAATTATCAATAACGCAGCAAAAATAAGACAAATGTCAGGTGGGCAATTTGCCTGTCCTATTGTATTTAGAGGGCCAACAGCTTCTGCTGGACAGTTAGCCGCAACACACTCACAAGCTTTTGAAAGTTGGTACGCCAATTGTCCGGGCCTAAAAGTAGTGGTGCCATCAAACCCTGCTGATGCAAAAGGATTGTTGAAAGCATCGATCCGCGATGACGATCCGGTAATTTTCATGGAATCGGAACAAATGTATGGTGATAAAGGTGAGGTGCCAGAAGGTGATTATACCATTCCGTTGGGCGTTGCAGATATAAAACGAGAAGGAACTGATGTTACCATCGTATCTTTTGGTAAAATTATTAAGGAGGCCTACAAGGCAGCCGACGAATTGGAAAAAGAAGGAATCAGTTGCGAAATTATTGATTTGAGAACCGTTCGTCCAATGGATATTGATTCGATAGTGAATTCTGTAAAGAAGACAAACCGATTGGTGATTTTGGAAGAGGCTTGGCCCTTTGGCAACGTGTCTACTGAAATTATATATCACGTACAAGACCAGGCTTTTGATTATTTGGATGCACCGGTGGTAAAAATTAATACTGCGGATACACCAGCCCCTTACTCTCCCGTCCTTTTGGCTGAGTGGCTTCCTAACAGTAATGACGTAGTCAAAGCTGTTAAAAAAGTATTGTACAAAGCATAATATAACTTTTGTGAGTTATTTTAGCCTCGTTACTCCCGATAGTCATCGGGATTCGCGAGGCTTTATTTTTAAAGGAATAGTTTTTGATAAAAAGTTACTTTGCACCAAAATTGACCTAAGATTATAGACAACACCTATGGGTTGTTTTTACGTTACCATGTGTTAAAGAATGAAAAAAATCCTCTTTCCGTTTATATTTCTGCTTAGCACAGTGCTTTGCGCGCAAACTAAGATTGGGGGAATCGTTTTGGATGAATCAAAAAATCCTATTGCTTTCGCCAATATTATTTTTAAGAACTCTTCCGAAGGCACCATAACCAATGATAATGGCCGGTTCTATTTTGAATCGGAAGAAACATATCCTGCCATCGTGGTTTCATTTATTGGCTATGATACCCAAGAAATTCAACTTGAAAGTAAAGTGAATTACGATTTAGAAATAGTATTGTCTGAATCTACAGAACAGCTGGATGAGGTAGTTATATATACAGGCAAGCAGTCCAAAAAAAACAATCCTGCCATTGATATCCTTAAAAAGATTTGGGCAAAAAAACGTGAAAATGGAGTTCGTAAATTTAAAAGCTATCAATACGATAAGTACGAGAAGATAGAATTTGATTTAAATACCATTGATAGTGCTTTAATAAAAAGCAAGGTATTTAAAGGCTTAGAATTTATATTTGATGATTTGGATACTTCACGAATAACGGGCAAAACCTACTTGCCTATTTTTTTAAATGAAGTGTCTTCTAAGATATATGGTGATAACACTTTTGATTTAGAGAAAGAAGAGGTTTTAGGGAATAAAAACTCAGGCTTTGGAGGTAACCAAGCCATTACTGCCTTTGTTGAAGATTTATATACGGATTATAATATTTATGACAATTATCTAAAGTTTTTTGATAAGAGTTTTACAAGTCCGCTCTCAAGGACTGGGGTGGATACCTATAATTATGCGCTTTCTGATAGCACTTATATAGATAACAAATGGTGTTACAATATTATCTACTATCCCCGGCGAAAAAATGAACTGACTTTTAAAGGTGATTTTTGGGTGAATGACACAACGTTTGCCATCAAAAAAATCAATATGGAAGTTACCAAAAGCGCCAATATCAATTGGGTCAAAGAAATTTATATTGAACAAGATTTTGAAGTTGTAAGTGATTCTGTGTTTTTATTGAAGCGAGATTATATGCTTAGTGATTTTGCCTTTTCTAAGAAAGAAGAATCTAAGGGGATGTATGGCAAGCGCACCACGGTTTATGATAATTACACCTTTAATGCGAGTAGGCCTGAAGCTTTTTATAAATCGGTTTCAGACCCCTATGACCTTAGGGTTTTTCAACGCGATAGTACCTTTTGGAAAAATGCGCGCTTAGAAAGTTTAAATGAAGATGAAGCAGGTGTATTTAAACTACTGGATACGCTAAAGACGGTTCCAAAGTTCAATACCTTTTATAACGTGGCGAGTATTTTAGCATCTGGTTATATTGAAATTGACAAATGGAACCTCGATATTGGTGATTTATACAGCACTTTTGGATTTAACGATGCAGAAGGTATTCGCCTTAGGGCTGGTGCAAGAACATTTTTTAGCCAAAACGACCCTTGGCGTATAGAAGGTTATACTGCGTATGGTTTTATGGATAAAAAGTTTAAACATGGCCTATCGGGCAAGTTTATGCTCGACAGAAAGAGTAGACTTATAGTATCAGGCGGACATCGGCGTGATGTAGAACAGTTAGGTATTAGTTTGACCAGTACAAATGATGTTTTAGGGCGTAGTATTGCTTCTTCAGCTTTAGTTTCCGTCGGTAATAATAATAGACTTACCAATATTAATTTGGCTGTGATAAATCTAGAAATGGAACCGCTGAAGAATTTCCGATTTTCGTTGGGCAGTTCTTTCAGAACTTTGAGTTCTGCACTACCAGAAGATTTTAGTTTAGAATATATTGATTTAGACTCTCCAACCGGTATCTCATCAGAAATCAATCAATTTGATGTCAATACCACTATAATTTATACGCCCGGTAAAAAAACAATAGGGTATGGAGTTGAGCGCTATGATGTTAACGAGAACTACAGCACCCTTTTATTAAATTACACTGTTGGTTTAGAGAGTTTTTTAGAGAGTGATTTTGAGTATCAACGCTTGCAATTTTCATATACCCAGCCTTGGCAATTGGGTGGTTTAGGGCGATTGACCAGTACTATAGAGCTTGGAAAAACTTTTGGTGAGGTCCCTTTGGGCTTACTCAGTGTGGTGCCGGGTAACCAAACCTTGTTCTCGCTGTACAATACCTTTCCGAACTTAGATTTTTATGAGTTTGTTACAGATACCTACGCCACAGTGCATCTAGAACATAATTTTAATGGGCGTATTTTTTCAAGAATCCCTTTTCTTAGAAAATTAAACCTTCGTGAAATTGTTGGTTTTAGAGCAGCTTGGGGTTCCATTTCCGATGCGAATATTACCTTGAGTTCTCCCACAAATATTCCTTTGTTGGCTCCAGATGATGAACCTTACTGGGAATATTCTTTGGGTGTTGGAAACATTTTTAAAATTTTTAGGATTGACTTCAACTTTAGAGGGAATTACCTAGATGCCCCAGAGGCACGCCCATTTGGGGTGACCGGCACTTTCGGCTTCAGTTTTTAATCAAATAACGGCCATTCTTGATACTATCTTAACTTTCAATCCGTTACCTAAACGTAGTTTTGCACAAAAATTAAATTAAGTTTATGAGTATTGAAGAAGTAACCTCATTTGATGTATTGATTGAAATACCTAAAGGAAGTAGAAATAAATACGAATATGATTTTGCCTTACATAAAATACGTTTTGATAGAACTTTGTTTTCTTCAATGATGTATCCTGGAGACTACGGTTTTGTTCCAGAAACCTTGGCATTGGATAAAGATCCGCTAGATGTACTTGTTTTAGGTACAGAGCCTACGTACCCTATGGTAGTGATGGAAGTGAAGCCGATTGGGGTTTTCCACATGACGGATGAAAAAGGCCCTGATGAAAAAATTATTTGTGTGCCTGTTTCCGATCCTATTTGGAATAAACGCAATGATATTTCTGATTTGAATCCACACAGGTTAAAAGAGATTGAACATTTTTTTCAAGTATATAAAGATTTGGAAAAGAAGAAAGTTGATACTGGTGGATGGGGAAATTCCGAAGAAGCAAAGAAGATATATGTTGAATGTGTAAAACGATACGATGAAAGTGAACATAAACTGAAGCGAACTTTTATGATTTAAAAAGAAAAGCCTCATTATTTTTAAGCATTCCGCATTTTTCGGGATGCTTTTTTTATTAGTGGCTATTTTACTACATTTGCTGCCACTAAAAAAACCTTATAAATAACTAATAACTATGGAATTAATCGTTCAGTTTTTGCCAGCATTTGGTGTCTTGGCCTTGATTTACGTTTTTATCAAAAGCGGATGGGTCTCAAAACAAGAAGTTGGTGATGCTAAAATGGCACGAATCGCCAAGAATATTGCTGATGGAGCAATGTCTTTTTTAAAGGCAGAATACAAAATATTAAGCATCTTCGTTGTTGCTGTGGCAATTCTTTTATTCTTTAAAGGAAGTAATGAAACGGGCTCTAACGGTATGGTGGCACTCTCTTTTGTAGTAGGTGCAATTTGTTCTGCTTTAGCAGGCTTTATTGGTATGCGAGTTGCGACCAAAGCAAACGTTAGAACTACACAGGCCGCTAAAACATCTTTAGGGAAAGCCCTGGAAGTTGCTTTTGCAGGTGGTGCGGTAATGGGTCTTGGTGTTGTTGGTCTTGGTGTTTTAGGACTAAGCGGACTTTTTATGATTTATCAAAGTATTTGGCCTGGCGCTGAAAACTTGAGTTTAGTACTTAATGTACTTTCTGGTTTCTCTTTAGGGGCTTCATCAATTGCACTTTTTGCTCGTGTTGGTGGTGGTATTTATACCAAAGCTGCTGATGTTGGTGCTGACCTTGTTGGTAAGGTAGAAGCTGGTATCCCTGAAGATCACCCATTAAACCCTGCAACCATTGCAGATAATGTTGGTGATAATGTAGGTGATGTTGCTGGTATGGGTGCTGACCTTTTTGAATCGTATGTTGGTTCTATTATTGGTACTATGGTGCTGGGAGCTTTTATTATAACTCCAGATTTCGCTGGTTTAGGTGCTGTTTATCTTCCATTAGTATTAGCTGCGGTTGGTATTATCATGTCTATTATAGGTACCTTCTTTGTAAAGGTAAAAGATGGTGGAAATCCACAAACTGCATTAAACGTAGGGGAGTTTGGTTCTGCTGGTTTAATGGTAGTAGCGTCTTACTTTATAATAAACGCGTTAATACCTGAAAGTGTAGAAGGATTGCCATTTGGTGCAATGGGTATTTTTTGGGCCACTTTAGCAGGCCTTATCGCTGGATTGGGTGTTGGTAAAATCACGGAATACTATACAGGTACTGGAACAAAACCAGTAAACTCGATTGTAAAACAATCTGAAACCGGCGCCGCAACAAACATTATTGCCGGTTTAGGCGTTGGCATGATGTCTACTATGATTCCTATTTTATTGATTGCTGCTGCAATTTTAATTTCACATCATTTTGCTGGTCTTTACGGTATTGCAATTGCTGCTGTTGGAATGTTGGCAAATACAGGTATTCAATTAGCTGTTGATGCTTACGGACCAATTTCTGATAATGCTGGTGGTATTGCTGAAATGGCAGAATTAGATCCAGAGGTACGTGAGCGTACTGACAAATTAGATGCTGTTGGTAATACAACTGCTGCCATCGGTAAAGGTTTTGCAATTGCTTCTGCTGCTTTAACAGCTTTGGCTTTATTCTCTGCATTTATGAAGGTTGCAAAAGTTGATTCAATTGATGTTTCTCAACCTAAGATAATGGCAGGTTTATTAGTAGGCGGGATGCTTCCTTTTGTATTTTCTGCACTTTCTATGAATGCTGTAGGTAGAGCTGCAATGGCAATGATTGAAGAGGTTCGCCGTCAATTTAGGGATATTCCGCAATTAAAAGCTGCGCTTGAAGTAATGAGAGCAGTAGATTCAGATATGTCCAAAGCTACTCCAGCCCAACGAGAGATTTTTGATGCAGCAGATGGTTATGCGGAATATGACAAGTGTGTTGATATTTCTACAAAAGCTTCCATTAAAGAAATGGTATTGCCAGGTCTATTGGCAATCGCTGTTCCTGTAGCTGTTGGGTTTATTGGTGGAGCTGAAATGTTAGGCGGTCTTCTTGCGGGTGTAACTACCTGTGGGGTATTAATGGCTATCTTCCAGTCTAATGCTGGTGGTGCCTGGGATAACGCTAAGAAAATGATAGAATCAGATGGTCGTAAAGGTACTGATGCACATAAAGCTGCTGTTGTTGGTGATACGGTTGGGGATCCATTTAAAGACACTTCAGGACCTTCATTGAACATCTTATTAAAATTGATGTCAGTTGTTGCCTTGGTCATTGCACCAAGTATCGCCATTAGTGCAGATTCAATGATGGCATACAATGAAGATAAAGTAGCGACTGAACTTGTTGAGAAACAAATGGAGCAACAAATTCGTGTTGAAATGAGCAACACAGAAGATGGTGCTTTTAAAGCTATTGTTACATCATCTGTTGATGATAATGGTGTAATGACAGAAACCGTTAAGGAATTCACTGGAGCAACTAAAGAAGAAGTAAAGGCTCAAGTAGAGGCTTACAATAGTGCTATAACTATTGAATGAGTTAGTTGGTTAAACCTTTTGATTTATTCGGAAGGACATCTAATCTGAACAAAAAAACCTGCAAAGTGCTCTTTGCAGGTTTTTTGTTTTTGTAACATGGTAATTTATCACTGTCAGTTCGAGCGGAGTCGAGAACGAGTGGCCTACACTTCGATATACGTCTCGACTCTGTTCGATGTGACTGTTGTGACTATTGCAACCTAAAAATAATAGGAATACTAAACGGAACTTTAACCGCTTTATCTCGTTGTTTTCCCGGTTGCATTTTTGGTAGTTTTGAAATGATTCGGGCGGCCTCATCTCCAAGTAATTTATGGGGACTTCGCATTTTCATTTCTCCAATACTACCATCTTTTTGAACCGTAAATTGTAAATACACTTTACCCCGTACGTTCATGTCAATGGCATTTTCAGGGTATTTAAAATTTTTGCGAATATGTTTTTGCATCATTTCTTGAAAACAGGCCCGTTTATCACCTGAATTTTCACAACCTGGGAAAACGGGGACTTCTTCAATGGTGACCCAAGTAACATCGGGTTCAACTTCAAGGTCATCAAATTGTACCTTATCTAAGGGTACTATCGGTGTATCTTGATTGGATTCATTGGCGTCTACTAAATCTTCAATGATGTCAGCATCATCATCTTTTACTTCCAAGGCGACGGGTATTTGAATTTTTGGAGGCGGTGGTGGCGTATTAAAAATGATAGGAGGGACTGTTTCGTCAATATCATCGGGCTGTTTCAGTTGCCCTAAAACTTTTTCAGAACCCTTATCAAAGGTTTTCCATTCCA
This sequence comes from uncultured Flavobacteriaceae bacterium, assembly GCA_964353095.1. Classification (GTDB taxonomy): domain Bacteria; phylum Bacteroidota; class Bacteroidia; order Flavobacteriales; family Flavobacteriaceae; genus Croceitalea. The sequence goes on from CAYGUO010000029.1 coordinate 18,744, forward strand.
ATGCGGTATAAACCAATGCTAAAATTAATGTCATACCAATAGCAAAATATAAGCCGCTATTCTTTTCGAGTTTAAGATGCTCTTTCTTTTTAACTTTCATCATATTAGTTTTTTAAGAAATTGAAACATAAACTAACTATCACATCGAGCGGAGTCGAGATGCTATGGAACATATAGCTTTATTAAGTTCTCGACTGCGCTTGAACAGACAGAAATCACTTTTCAACTTCAATTGAGATAGTGAAAGTAACCTATGAATAGGTCCTTAAAAAGTCAGAATGAGGGAAGTGTGCTTATGGGTGAGTGAAAGCTAGATACCCTCGCTTTCCAAATATGGAATTCAGTTGATTTAGGAACAAGGAACCGCTCTTGAATCTAAATTCTAATAGGCAAGTGGTCTCAAATCTAATTAAAACAAGCCGTGAATCTCAGCATCAATCTTATTAATCACTTCCCCTAAATCTTCGGGATTATCAACAAAGTTGATATCATCTACATCGATTACCAATAGCTTTCCTTTTTCATACGTATTTGCCCAAGCTTCATAACGCTCGTTCAATCTGCTTAAGTAGTCAATTGAGATGGTGTTTTCATATTCGCGGCCGCGCTTGTGAATTTGATTGACCAAATTTGGAATGGAACTACGCAGATAAATCAATAGGTCTGGTGGTTGCACTAAACTTTCCATTAATTCAAAAAGACTCTTGTAATTCTTGAAGTCCCTGTTGGTCATTAAACCCATGGCATGTAAGTTGGGTGCGAAAATATGGGCATCCTCATAAATAGTACGATCTTGAATTACCTTTTTGCCGGCTTCACGAATTTTAAGAATTTGTCGGTACCTACTATTCAAAAAATAAATTTGCAAGTTGAAGCTCCATCGCTCCATTTGCGTATAAAAATCATCTAAATAGGGATTGTCAACCACATCTTCAAAATGCGCCTCCCATTTGTAATGTTTTGAAAGTAAAGTGGTTAAGGTGGTTTTTCCTGCTCCGATATTTCCGGCTACGGCAATGTGCATGGTTTGGCGTGTTTTAGCTATTTGTTTAAAAACGAGGAGCTGCAATATACGAAGTATATCGAGTTACATGAAAAAAATAAGTTGAAATACCTAAGCTTGAAATTTTGATTTTCAAAGTTTTGAAATCCTACGTAAATATGTACTTTTGTGCAGATATTAAAGAGGACGGATTTGACTGATTGCAACCTCAGATGCCAAATCAAGTTTGGCACAAGAAAAATGCTAAAGCAGTTTCAACTAGAGTTCTTTTAGTTTGTAAACTTCTTTAAACCCTTTCGTCAAATCTTCCGATAATAAAATTGAAGAATGGCATATTTATTTACCTCTGAATCTGTAAGCGAGGGGCATCCTGATAAAGTTTCAGATCAAATCAGTGACGCATTATTAGACAATTTTTTGGCCTTTGACACAGAAAGTAAGGTAGCATGTGAAACACTGGTCACAACAGGACAAGTAGTTTTAGCTGGTGAAGTGAAGAGCCATACCTATTTAGACGTACAGACCATTGCTCGTGAAGTCATTAATAAAATTGGTTATACCAAAGGGGAATACCAGTTTAGCGGTGATTCTTGTGGTGTTATTTCTTTGATTCATGAACAATCGCAAGACATTAACCAGGGTGTTGATCGTGCCACTAAAGAAGAGCAGGGGGCCGGTGATCAGGGGATGATGTTTGGGTATGCCACAAAAGAGACGGAGAACTATATGCCCTTGGCCTTGGACATTTCGCATAAATTACTTCAAATTTTAGCGGAGTTACGTAAAGACGGGAGTGAAATTTCATATTTACGACCCGATGCTAAAGCACAAGTGACCATAGAATACTCAGATGATAACGTACCGCAACGAATAGACACCATTGTAGTCTCTACTCAACATGATGATTTTGATGAAGATGAGAAAATGTTGAAAAAAATTAAATCAGATATCATTTCAATTTTGGTCCCTAAAGTAGTGGCGCAATTTCCAGAACGGGTCCAAAATTTATTCAATGACCAAATCAAATACCATATTAACCCAACAGGTAAGTTTGTTATTGGTGGTCCACATGGCGATACCGGACTTACGGGACGCAAGATTATTGTGGATACGTATGGTGGAAAAGGAGCCCACGGTGGCGGTGCTTTTAGTGGAAAAGACCCCAGTAAAGTAGATAGAAGCGCAGCGTATGCAGCACGCCACGTAGCAAAAAACTTAGCGGCAGCCGGAGTTGCTGATGAAATTTTGGTGCAGGTGAGTTATGCGATTGGCGTGGTAGAACCCACCTCTATATTTGTAGATACTTATGGTACGGCAAATGTAAATTTAAGTGACGGTCAAATTGCAGAAAAAGTGGCTCAACTTTTTGATATGCGCCCTTTTGCTATTGAAGAGCGGTTAAAGTTGCGCAATCCTATTTATCTGGAGACTGCGGCTTATGGGCACATGGGCAAAAACCCTGAAACTGTGACCAAAGTATTTGAATCGCCTTATAATGGACGTATCGAGAAAGAAGTAGAGCTCTTTACCTGGGAAAAATTGGACATGGTAGAGAAGGTTAAAGCTAAGTTTGACCTGTAACAGTTTAAACATTAGAAAAAGGGAGCTTCATGAAGCTCCCTTTTTTATTTGGATTCGGATAGTATTCCTTCGTAATTTTAAAGAATCAAACCAATCCTTATGAAACGTATATTTCAATTTTTTGTACTTCTTTTTTCGATTTCCCTGGTTATAACTTCTTGCGGAAAAATCACCAAAAAAACAGAAACGACTGAAGCGGTTGACACTTATGTAGCCGATAACTACACTAAAAAAGAAGTAGCTATTGAAATGCGCGATGGTATAACATTGCATACTACCATTTATTCCCCAAAAGATACTTCCAAAGAATATCCAATGCTGATGCAACGCACGCCGTATAGTTCAAGACCCTATGGAGAAGGAAATTTTAAAACCCGGATAGGGCCAAATATCAACTTGATGAAAGAAGGCAATATTGTGGTCTATCAAGATGTGCGTGGGCGTTGGTTGAGTGAAGGGCATTACGAGAATATGCGTGCCTATATTCCCAATAAAACCGATAGTACACAGGTAGATGAAAGTACCGATACCTACGATACCATTGATTGGCTGGTAAACAACGTTGAAAATAATAATGGCAATGTTGGAGTTTGGGGTATTTCCTATCCCGGTTATTATGCCACGTATGCTACGATAGATGCACATCCCGCTTTAAAAGCTTCGTCACCACAAGCCTGTATCGGTGATTTCTTTTTTGACGATTTTCATCATAATGGTGCTTATCTGTTAAGCTATTTTAGAGCTACCTCTTTGTTTGGTACCCCACGGCCTAATGGAGACCAACCCATTGATACGGCTTGGTACACCTTGCCAGATATTGGTACGGATGATCAATACCAATTCTTTTTAGATGCCGGTCCACTTGAAAACCTGAATTCATTTTTTGAATATGGACTAAAAGATGAGCCTTCTATGGCTCCAGATGGAATGACCGATGATTATTTCTGGAATGAATTAAAAGAACATCCTAATTATGATGAACTATGGCAAAGTAGGGGACTCATTCAACATTTGGACAAATCAAAATCACATGTCGCTACCATGATTGTTGGGGGTTGGTTTGATGCCGAAGATTTATACGGACCCTTAGAGACCTATAAGAATATTGAAAAACACAGTGATGGCTACAATACCATGGTTTTTGGGCCATGGGACCATGGCCGTTGGTCCAGAAGGGCAGACCGCACGGTGGTGGGTAATTATTTCTTTGGGGATTCAGTGTCCAATTTTTATCAAGATGAGATTGAAACTAAATTTTTCAATCACTTTTTAAAAGGGGAAGCCGACGGAAATACGGGCCTCCCAGAAGCCTATGTCTATGACTCTGGCAAAAAAGAGTGGAAGCAATACGATAGTTGGCCACCAAAAGGGGCAGCGAAACAAAGCATGTTTTTATCAGAAAACCAAGAGTTGACAAGGGTAGCAAAAGGAACTACTGGAATCCAATTTATAAGTGATATTAAAAAGCCCGTCCCTTATTCTGAAGATGTCAAGTCGGTTTTTACACCAAGAAAGTATATGACCGATGACCAACGTTTTGCAGCGCGCCGTTCTGATGTTCTGGTTTTTGAAACGGCTGTTTTAGAAGAAGATTTTACGCTTGCAGGCGATATCATGGCCAAGTTAAAAGTGGCTACAACGGGCGACGCCTCAGATTGGATTGTAAAGGTGATTGATGTGCATCCTTCAGATGTGGAGACCAATGAAGAAATGCAAGATCACTTAAAAATGAGCAATTACCATTTAATGGTGCGTAGTGAAGTATTACGAGGAAGGTTTAGAAATAGTTTCGCCAACCCAGAGCCTTTTGTTCCTAATCAAAAAACGGATGTCAATATCAAGTTGCAAGACGTGTTCCATACGTTTAAAAAAGGACACCGCTTACAAGTGCAGGTTCAAAGTACTTGGTTTCCTTTAATTGATTTGAACCCACAGACCTATGTAGAGAACATTTTTAAGGCCACTGAAGCTGATTTTAAGACCCAAATCCATACGGTTTTTACGGATTCTAGTTTGGAGTTTACGGTGTTGCGGTAAAAAATAAGTTTTAACATACAGATTTATACAACCAGTTTAGGGGAATAACATGGTATTTTACATATATATTTACGAGTTGTA
>CAYGUO010000030.1:0-23162 GCA_964353095.1 uncultured Flavobacteriaceae bacterium
TAATATGGATGATTTTTATTGTGGGTTTGGGTCTCACTCTATTAAAGTGTTATAGGCTTATGTTTAGGGAGTAGCAGGTTTCTTAAACTCAAAAGAAAAAAAGCTTACCGTATATGACTTAGGTTGTGGTGACTTTAATGTGGGTAGCCAATTAGTATCGCATGCGCATAAATATCACGCTTTTGATGTTGTAGAGGAGCTTATTGCGCGGAACAAGCAAAAATTTCAACATGCGAACTTAACTTTTGATTGTATTGATATTGTTCAAGAAGAGCTGCCGTCTGGTGATTGTGTTTTAATAAGGCAGGTTTTACAACACTTGTCAAATCAACATATTATTGAAGTGTTGCCAAAACTGAAAAATTTTAAATACGCCATTATAACGGAGCATTTGCCTAAAGGTGAATTTGCGCCAAATTTGGACAAAATAACAGGTGCAAATATTAGATTATCTAGAGGTAGCGGGGTTGTTTTACATGAGCCGCCATTTAATCTAACAGCAGTAGCAAGAGAAGAGCTGTTACGAGTCAAATACAATAAGGGGGTCATTGTCACAACACTTTATAATTTTTAACATTAAAACTGTGAAAAAAAAGCAACCTTGTTTAATAAAAAGCATCAAAGTATAGTAATATCTCTCCAAAAAATTAAACAAAATGAAGAATAAAGCCTTATTTATTTTATCACTCTTTGCGGTAGTATTTTTTTCTTGTGACGACGATTCGTCTAACGAAGAGTTTGCTGATTATTTAGTAGCAAGGCCATTGGTGATGAGTCGTGCAGAATTTGTGAACAGTGTTGATGTGGTATCTCCGCTTCCTATTAAAGAGTCGGGTAAAATTTATGCGTATCAAGATTATGTATTCATAAATGATAAATTTAAAGGGGTTCATGTAATTGATAATACCAATCCTGCAGCACCTCAAAAAATAGCATTCATCAAAATTGCAGGTAATGTTGATATATCCATAAAGGACAACTACCTCTATGCGGATAGTATTACCGATTTGATTGTTTTGGATATTTCAAATATCAATACTATCGAAATTGTAAATAGAATGGAAAATGTGCTCCGTGATAATGTGATTATACCATTTGAGGCACAAATTTTTGAATGGGGAAGTATTGACTATGAAAATGATATTATAATAGGATGGGAGACAGTAATTGAAAAAAGAAGAATTGAAGATGTTGCCCAGCCCGATGATGTCCTTTTTGATTTTGCTGAAACTACAAATGATGCTGCCGGAAATACTGGGCAAGGGGGTTCTTTGGCAAGGTTTAAAATAGTGGATGATTATCTATATGCGGTGGATAGTCATCAAATTAATATTTTTGAAATTTCTGACTTAGCAAATCCAAAGGATTTAGAAGATGTTTTTGCAGGTTTCGATATTGAGACCATTTTCAATCGAGGGAACCATTTGTTTTTAGGCAGCATGCAAGGGATGTATATTTATGATATTTCAGCTCCTGCTACACCAACTTTTGTTTCTGAATTTCAGCATGGAACCGCCTGTGACCCTGTGGTGGTAGATGAAAATTACGCGTATGTCACCTTGAGGGGTGGTAATTTTTGTGGGGCGACGGAAAGCGGCTTGTACATTATAGACATTACTCAAATAGCTACACCAGAGCTTTTGGTGATATACCCCATGGATGAGCCTTACGGCCTTGGAGTTAAGGATGATAAACTCTTTGTTTGCGATGGAGCATCAGGATTAAAAGTTTATGATAAATCTGATATTCCTGATTTAGAACAGTTAAATCATTTTGAATCGATAGTGACTTTTGATGTTATTCCACTCGAAGACCATTTGCTTATGGTTGGTGATGAGGTTTTATATCAATATGAGTATTTGGATAACGATATAAAGCTGATCAGTACTTTAAACTTGAACTAAGATGGCTTTAAAAAGGCTTCTCACTGTGCTCATGATTTCGTTAATGCTTGCCTTAATAAATGCATGCCAAACGGACGATGTAGTGTTAGAAGATGAGTTGGCACTAAAATATGAGCGACTTATTGCGCTTTCTGAAAGTCAGTTATGTGTTGATAGTTCCAATTGGAGATTTGTTGGTTTAGGGGCAAAACCTTGCGGTGGACCAATAGATTATATTCCTTATGCCATTCAAATTGATACCGTATTTTTTTTAGACTTAATTACTTCATATAACGAAGGCTCTAGAAAGTTGAACGAACGAAATGGGGCCATTTCAGATTGTATGGTTCTTCCACCACCAATTGGTATTGATTGTGATAATGGCAAGGCCGTTTTAAGGTATGAACAGAACTAGTTAAAAGACAGAATTGGGTGTTCTTTAAGTAGGTTGCTAAAGATGTTATTTTACTATGTAATTGCATAATAGGTATTCAAATAAAAAAATTCATATACTTTTGTTTTCGCAAAACCCATTGAATGCCAAAGAATTTAGTAATCGTAGAGTCCCCAGCCAAAGCAAAAACCATCGAACGTTTTTTAGGGAAAGATTTTCAAGTAGAATCAAGTTTTGGTCATATAGCAGATCTTCCTTCTAAAGAGTTGGGAGTTGATGTAGACAATGATTTTAAACCAAAATATGTTGTTGATAAAGAAAAGAAGGCTTTAGTAACCAAGCTTAAGGGTTTGGCGAAAAAAGCTGAAATGATTTGGTTGGCAAGTGATGAAGATCGAGAAGGAGAAGCCATATCATGGCATCTGGCTGAAGAGCTAGGCTTGGAGAAAAGTAAGACCAAACGGATAGTTTTTAACTCTATTACCAAATCGGCAATTCAAAAGGCAATCGAAAATCCACGTGAGATTAACTATAACTTGGTTAATGCCCAACAAGCACGCAGGGTTTTAGATAGATTGGTGGGGTACCAGCTATCACCTGTTCTTTGGAAAAAAATAAAACCAGGGCTATCTGCAGGTAGGGTTCAGTCTGTTGCGGTTCGCTTGATTGTTGAGCGAGAGCGTGATATTGAAGCATTCACACCTGAAGCTTCTTATCGTATTAAAGCAGAGTTCAGTACAAAAGAAAATAAAATATTTGAAGCCAAACTAGCAAAGACCTTTTCAACTAAAGAGAAAGCTCAGGCGTTCTTAAATAAAAATATCGGAGCTGATTTTTCAGTTGCCAAGTTGGATAAAAAACCAGCAAAAAAATCTCCAGCAGCACCATTTACAACGTCAACCTTACAACAAGAAGCTTCCCGTAAATTATATTTTTCGGTAGGCAGAACCATGCAGGTAGCACAACGTTTGTATGAAGCGGGTCTGATTACCTACATGAGAACAGATAGTGTAAACTTGTCAAAAGAAGCGTTAGCAGCTGCCAAAGATGCTATTGTAGATAGTTTTGGTGAAAAATATAGCACCGTTAGAAATTATACGGGTAAATCAAAAGGAGCACAAGAGGCCCACGAGGCTATTCGCCCAACAGATATGAAGCTGCAGTCACCTTCATTAGAGCGAGATCAACAAAAATTGTATGAGCTTATTTGGAAACGTACCTTGGCATCTCAAATGAGTGACGCGCAATTAGAGCGCACCAATGTTAAAATTCAAGCCAATTCACATAGTGAAGAATTTACCGCCAATGGTGAGGTAATTAAATTTGACGGATTCTTAAAAGTGTATTTAGAAGGTACAGACGAGGAGGATAGTGCTGAAGAGAAAGATGGTATGTTGCCAGCGATGACTATTGGCGAAAAATTAACCAATAAGTATATTTCAGCTACAGAAAGGTTTACAAGACCACCTTATCGCTATACGGAAGCTTCATTGGTTAAAAAACTGGAAGAATTAGGTATAGGCCGTCCCTCTACCTATGCGCCAACTATTTCTACGATTTTGAATAGGGGTTATGTTGAAAAAGGAACTATAGAAGGGGTTGAACGTAACTACCAACAATTGGTTTTAGCAGCAGATAAAATTGCAGAGAAACAATTGACAGAAACTATTGGATCTGATAAAGGCAAAATGGTACCCACTGATATTGGTATAATTGTCAATGATTTTTTGGTTACCCATTTCACAAATATTCTAGATTATAATTTTACCGCGAAAGTGGAGGAAGATTTTGATCAGATTGCTACCGGCGATCAAGATTGGCAAAAGGTGATGGGTGCCTTCTATAAAGATTTTCACCCTACGGTTCTTGATGTTGAAGAAAATGCCGATAGGGCAAGTGGTGAGCGTATTTTAGGAAAAGATCCAAAAACAGGGAAGCCGGTTTTAGTGCGTTTGGGTCGTTTCGGACCAATGGCGCAAATAGGCGATGCTGAAGATGAAGAAAAAAGATTTGCAAGTTTATTGCCAGAACAATCGATTACAACAATAACCTTTGACGAGGCCATGACTCTTTTTGAACTGCCACGTAAATTGGGTGTTCACGAAGGAGAGGAAGTAGAGGCTAGTGTAGGCCGTTTTGGGCCTTATGTACGTTTTGGTAAAAAGTTCATCTCTTTGGAAAAAGGTGAGAGTGCCTTTGACGTTGATATGGATAGAGCTATCGAATTGATAATTGCCAAACAAAAGGCAGACGCTCCAATCGCCCATTATGAAGATAAAGAGGTAACCAAAGGTGTCGGTCGTTTTGGGCCTTTTATCAAGTGGAACAGCATGTTTATCAATGTGAATAAAAAATACGACTACGATAATCTTACTAAAGACGATATTGTAGAGCTAATTGAAGCTAAAAAACAAAAAGAGATAGACAAACTGATTCAAGAATGGCCCGAAGAGGGAATTCGAATAGAAAAAGCCAGATGGGGTAGGCATAATATCATCAAAGGAAAAGTAAAAGTAGAGCTATCAAAAGATATTGATGCTTCAAAAGTTTCTTTGGAAGAAGCGGTAGCACTGATTGAAAAAAAATCACCTAAGAAAAAGACCAAGGCTAAGGCAAAAACAAAAAAATAAGTATAACACCCCAAATAATTTAGAATGGCATTTGATTTTTTGGTCCCTGTTAGCGACAAAGTGCTGGCGTTCTCCGAATTTTTACCCCCACAATCGCTAGGAAAAAATATATTTAAACATACGGAGAAGAAAGGGCTCCCCGTTTTTGCCAATGCTACACTCGCCATTTTTGGAGTGTTGGAATCTAGAAATGCTTTTGAAAAGAAACCTGATAAATTAGATACGGATGGCATCCGTATTCAATTGTATCGATTAATGATGGGAAATTGGAACTCCAATATTATTGATATTGGAGATGTTGAACCCGGCGAAACAGTGGAGGACACTTATTTTGTTGTTAAAGAAATTGTAGCCGGACTTCTTGAAGAAAAAATTATACCTATTATTATAGGAGCCACACAAGATTTAACTTTTCCAAGTTATCGTGCTTTTGATAAAATCAAAGACATGATAAATATGGTTTCCATTGACAGTAGATTTGATTTTGGAGAAGACGATGAATTGATTTCTTCACAATCCTATATGAGCAGGATCATAACGGACAAACCTAACAATCTCTATAATTTTTCAAACCTTGGGTATCAAAGTTATTTCAATGCTCAAGAAGAAATTGATCTTATGGAGCGGTTGTTTTTTGACGCTTATCGTTTAGGTGAGATTGTTTCTGACATTTCTTTGGCGGAACCGGTTCTGAGAAATGCCCATCTGGTAAGCTTAGATATGCGCGCCGTTCGTGCTAGTGAAATGGGAGTCACCACAAGTAATTTTTCGCCCAATGGTTTTGGAGGTCGAGAAATTTGTGCCATGGCACGTTATGCGGGTATAAGTGATAAGGTGTCGGTCTTTGGTATTTATGAAATAGAAAACACGGCACAATCATTTCAATTAACGGCACAGATCATTTGGTACTTTATTGAAGGTCTCAGCTTCAGAATAAAAGAAGTGCCTACCTCAAATGATGAAGACTTTACTAAGTTTACGGTACCGACCGATGCCGAAGAACTTATTTTCTTTAAAAGCCATCTTACCGAACGCTGGTGGATAGAGGTTCCATCAATTTTACCTGAACATACTAAAACAAATTCGATTGCGTTATTACCATGCACTCAGCAGGATTATTTAGACGCATGCAATCAAAATATCCCTGAAAGGTGGCTTAAAGCTTATAAAAAAGGCTTTAACTAAACAGAATATTTTTTGATTTATAAATTGACAGAATACAATAATTCATTCAAAATAGAGTTTAGAGAATAATGAAATTGTGTTTTACAGTTTGTAATCTTAAATCGAAAATTTAACCTAAAGTATGAGAAAGCTATTGTTGTCATCTATAGCATTTGTTTTTTTACTCACAAGTTGTGGGTCCAAATCAAAGTCAAAAGGTGAATTGGTTGGTGTTCAGGGAAAAAAATGGTTTCCTGAAAAACCATACGGAATGGAGTTGATACCTCAGGGCTCGTTTATTATGGGTAAGGCAGAGGAAGATCAGGCTAAAGTATTGAATGCTCCAACAAGAACGGTTACCGTACGGTCTTTTTACATGGATGATACGGAAATCACGAATAGCGAATATCGTCAATTCGTAGAATGGGTAAAGGATTCTATCACAAGAACAAAACTCGCTGTTTTAGCAGACGAACTTGGTTTGGGACCTGATGATGATGATACCATTGGTGAATTCGCATTCAAAAGTGCCGATACCACTAAATTATCTGTGTACGATAAATATATGCTAGATAATTATGCCGGAATGGGCGATAATTATTATGAAGGATATGCCTTGAATAAAGATGTTGATTTAGTTTGGGATACTTCTGATTATCCAGACGAATTTTACACTGAGGTAATGGATTCTTTATACTTATCAGAAGAAGAAACTTATAATGGACAACGAACTATCGATGTAAAACAGTTGAAGTACAAATACAATTGGATGGATATTGAAGCTGCAGCACGTTCAAAATCGGGTAGTAGAAAAGATTTTATCCGTACAGAAGAATTTGAAATTTATCCGGATACCACGGTTTGGATTCGTGATTTTGAATATTCGTACAACGAACCTATGCACAACGATTATTTTTGGCATGATGCATATAGTGAATATCCTGTTGTTGGTGTAAGCTGGCAACAAGCAAAAGCTTTTTGTCATTGGAGAACCAAATTCAAAAATGATGACCAAAAAGAACGTAATAGACAATTTGTCAATCAGTTTAGATTACCTACGGAAGCAGAATGGGAATATGCTGCAAGAGGTGGAATTGAAGGTGGAACATACCCTTGGGGTGGACCTTATGTAATCAGCGATACAGGTTGCTTTATGGCGAACTTTAAACCTCAAAGAGGTGATTATGCCGCAGATTCAGCCTTGTACACAGTTGAAGCAAAGTCTTTTGAGCCTAATGAATACAACTTGTATAATATGGCCGGAAACGTTGCGGAATGGACAAATTCAAGTTATGATCCAGGGGCGTATGAATATGTTTCTACCATGAACCCAAATGCAGGTTCTGGGCAAAACCAGAGAAAAGTGATACGTGGCGGTTCTTGGAAGGATGTTCTTTATTTCTTACAAGTAAGTACCCGAGATTATGAATATCAAGACTCAGCCCGTAGTTATATCGGTTTTAGAACCGTACAAGATTATATGGGTGAAGAAGAATCAGCATTGAGATAACAAGTAGAAAAGTATTAGAGATACATAGTAATGAGAACGCTATTAAACCTAGTAACCAAATTCTTATTATATAACTTAATTAAAAATTGAAATTATGGCACAGTCAAAATCAACAAAAAAACTATTTAATATGGCCTATGGCCTTGGTGCATCGGTAGTAATTATCGGAGCGCTATTTAAAATTCTTCACTGGGAGTTCGGTCCACTCAACGGTGGTATTCTCTTAGCAATAGGACTTATTACAGAAGCATTGATTTTTGCAATTGCAGCTTTTGAACCAATTGAAGAAGAATTGGACTGGGCTTTAGTGTATCCTGAATTAAACAATGGTGAAGCGAAATCTGGTAAAAATGATGTTGCCCAAGCTCAAGAAGCAGAAGGCGTATTAGGTAAAAAACTTGATGAGATGCTTAAAGAAGCAAACATTGATACCGAGTTGTTCAACAGTTTAGGTGACAGCATTAGAAGTTTTGAAGGAGCAGCTAAAAACATCGCTCCAACAACAGATGCAATTCAGCATACTCAAAAATATTCTGAAGAGTTATCACATGCTGCAGCTCAAATGGAATCTTTGAACAGTTTGTATAAAGTTCAATTAGAGAGTGCAAGTAGACAAGCTTCTATCAACGAAGAAGTTGTTCAAAATGCTGGTGCATTAAAAGACCAGATGGAATCATTGGCAACAAACCTTTCATCATTAAATGGTGTTTACGGTGGTATGTTGTCAGCTATGAGTAAAAACTAATTAGCGCCCCAAATCGAATATTAATCAAAACTAATTAGAAACCCATGGCAGGAGGAAAAGAAACACCACGTCAAAAGATGATCAACTTAATGTATTTGATCTTCATCGCGATGTTGGCTTTAAATATTGGAAAAGAAGTTCTAGCAGCATTCGGTGTAATGAATGAAAAGTTCGAAGCTTCTAACGAAAAAGCTATTGATAACAATTTAGCTTATATGGATGGCTTGGCTACAAAAGCTGAGGAAAATTCAGAAAAATACCAACCCTTGTATGTGCAAGCTGAACAGGTAAAGAAAATTTCAGATGAGTACTACGCTTATTTAGAAGGCTTAAAGACAGATATGCTTGAAGGCTACGAAGATAAAAGGGATTACGAAAAAATGGACAAGTCAGATTTTCTAGATCAGAAATTCTTTGGCGGTGATAAAGTAACACCAGAAGGAAAGAAATTTTTAGACTGGGTGACCAATTACCGCACACAAGTTCAACAAGTACTTCCTGAAAGTATGAGTGATGTTAAAGCGGCCGTAGCTACACGTTTTGAAACAGGAGATAGTGAAGGTAAAGTGACTAAAGGTGATGGTACCAAAGAAGACTGGTTAAACTATCATTATGAGCGAGTACCAATGGTAGTTTCGCTTACAAAAATCACTGCTATGCAGAGTGATATCAAAGCCACGGAGCAAGATGTTTTAAAAGGTCTTTTAGAAGGTAATCTTACAGAAGCAGTTTCGTTGAAAAACTTTGCAACATCTTTAGCGGCATCAAAATCTGCATTTTATAATGGAGATAAATACGACGGTAAGATTATCATTAGTAAAACCGATAACAGTTCAACTCCAGAAAGAGCTGAATTAACCTTAGATGGTAGAAAACTTACTGAAGGTAAAGATTACAGAATTGAAGCAGGAGGCGTTCAAATGCTAATTGGTGCAGGTAGCCCAGGTGATCACGAAATCACTGGAACCTTATTCTTTAAGCAAGACGGTGAAGAAATTCCTGTAGAAGTTAAAAATTCTTTTGCAACCATTTCTAAACCTAACGCAGCTGTAATTGCAGCAGATAAGATGAATGTAGTGTACCGTGGGGTTGCAAACCCAATGACAATTTCTATCCCTGGTATTCCTGATAACAAAGTTTCTGCATCTGCGGCCGGTCTTTCTAAAAGAAGCGGTAGCAAGTATGTAATGAACCCAGGAAAAGGAAGAGAAGTAACTATTACGGCTTCAGGTATCTTACCTGATGGTCAGCGTATTACTACACCTTCTACTTTCCGTATTAAAGATATTCCTAGACCATCTGGTGCAGTACGAGGTGAAGCAGGTAGCATCAAGATGCCAAGAAAAAATCTTGAAGTATCTACAATTAGTGCTATGTTAGAAGATTTTGATTTTGAATTGAATATTGGCGTAAGCGGATTTAAATTCAAGGTGCCTGGTCAACCAACGGTAGTAGTAAATGGTAACAAGATGAACGCTGCTGCCAAGTCTGCTCTAAAAAGAGCGCGTAGAGGTGATGCTGTTCAAGTATTTGATATTCAAGCTTACATTAGTAACAACAAGAGTTATAAATTGAAGAAAGTATCTCCTGTTGTTGTAGAGCTTACAAACTAATAAAGTATAGTTAATTATGAATTGGAAAAACGTTTTAGTAATTGTAGCGATAGGTTGCTTACCAGTATCAATGGTTGCACAGGCAAATCTTTTAAATGCCAAGGTGCCTCAAGATATTGGAAAAAAAACCGAAGCTCAGATTGCTCAAGATAATGACGCCCCTTTAAAATACGGTTATGTTGATGATAGAGATATTCTCTGGTCAAAAACCGTTTGGGAAACCATTGACTTAGATGAGCGCGTAAACTTTCCGTTATATTACCCAACCGATACTATTGGTATTGGAGCGGACAGAAGGTCTTTATACCATGTTTTGATGAAGAATATCAAAAATGGCACTTTGACTGATGTGTATACGGATTCCTACTTTACTGAAAAGAGAAAGTTTGGAGATTTATCTGCAACGCTTCAAAAAGTTGATACAACTGATTTAGGATACGAGCAGTATAATGCTGGCGAACAAATTTCTGAGGAGTTTATCAATAAAAGAGATTTAGACGCCGCTGATATTGAAGAATATCGTATTAAAGGTATCTGGTTTTTTGACAAGCGACAAGGTGAGTTAAAATACAGACTTTTAGGAATTGCTCCTGTAGCACCAGATGTTAACTTCATTGATGACGAATCTGTTGATCCTAATGCGAATAAAGTGGAATTGTTTTGGGTATGGTACCCAGCAGCAAGACAGATTTTGCATGAGGCCAAGGTCTTTAACAACCGAAATTCTGCGCAACCTATAACGTATGATATGTTATTGAATGCACGAAGGTTCAATGGAGTTATTTACAAAGAAGATAATGTTCATGGTGACCGTAAAATTGACGATTACGTTTTTGATAATGCATTGTTTCAATTACTTGAAGCGAACAGAATTAAAGAAACAGTTCGCGATAGGGAGCAAGACATGTGGGCTTATTAGTGCCTAATTAAAAATTCCAATTTCATATAGCATAACGCCCCAACATTTTTGTTGGGGCGTTTTTTTGTTATCCTTTGGTTTAAGAATCTTTCTTCTCCGTAAAAACTTAGGTATTTTTGCGACATGCTAGAGTATCTTGTTGTGGGTTTGGGTCTTGCCGGAGTTTCTTTTTGTGAACAATTAGAGAAGCACGGTAAATCATATATGGTCATTAGCGATAATTCGCAGCAAGCTTCGGTGGTTGCCGGTGGTCTATATAATCCTGTTATTCTAAAACGTTTTACAATGGCTTGGAATGCAAGGCAGCAAATGGATGTAGCGATACCGTTTTACAATGATTTAGAACATAAATTAGGGGTAAAGCTAGATTACAAAGTGCCGGTTTTAAGGCGTTTCACGTCAATTGAAGAACAAAATCTATGGTTTGAAGCGACCGATAAACCCAACTTATCATATTTTTTAAATACAGAGCTTACCAAGAATACAAACAAACATATTGAAGCTCCGTTCAATTATGGGGAGGTAAAGTACACCGGTAGGATAGCTACAAAAGTGCTTTTAAATGAATATGAGAACTATTTGCTGGATCATCAAAAACTCGTAAAGGAGCATTTTGATTTTGAAGCCTTAGAAACTTATGAAAACCATAGTGTTTACAAACATGTTAAAGCAAAACAGGTAGTTTTTGCCGAGGGCTATGGCTTAAAGCAGAACCCATACTTTAAATACCTGCCACTTAATGGTACAAAGGGGGAACTGCTGACCATAAAAGCACCTGCTTTAAAAGAGTGCAATGTGATTAAATCATCTGTTTTTATAATTCCTTTGGGTAATGATTTGTACAGAATAGGTGCGACCTATAAATGGAAGGATAAGACCAATACGCCAACGCAGGATTCAAAACAAGAGCTACTGCAAAAGCTTGACACTTTTTTAAAATGTGAATATGAGGTAGTTTCCCATGTAGCCGGGGTAAGACCAACTGTTGCGGACAGAAGACCTCTGGTGGGCCAACATCCACGCTATCAAAATCTTTATGTGCTAAACGGATTTGGTTCACGCGGCGTTTTAATAGCCCCAAAGGCATCTGAAAACTTGTTTCAGCATATTGAAAACCAACAACAACTGGATGCTGAAATGAACATTTCTAGATTTACAAAAAAGTATTATCCTGCTTGATTATTTAGATTGGCATCGTACTTCATAAATAAGTTGATCCAAATATTTCTAGAAAGTCTTATAATAATGGGCATAAACACAATTAATGTAATTACGATTGCGATAAAGGTGTTTATCAGTGAAGTTTTTAAAAATAAAAAGGAAATCACAAATGTTGCAACGGCAAAGGCGATTCCAACACCATAACTAACGTACATAGAGCCGTAGAAAAAAGAAGGTTCTATTTTATATTTTGTATTGCAGTTAGAACAGCGCTCATGCATTTTGAAAATTTGGGTTAAATGATACGGGTTTTTTGTTTCATACATGCTTTGCTCATGGCACTTTGGGCAACTTCCTGTTAAAATGCTGTAGAGTTTGGTTCCTTTTTTTAACATTTGCAGTTGTTTTAAACAAAACTACGAATTCACCTTATTTTAATCGGTAACAATCATTACAAAGCATGTTAAACATTCATAATCTTTCCGTCTCATTTGGTGGCGAATACTTATTCGAAGAGATAGCCTTTCGTCTAAATGCTGGCGATAGGGTCGGATTAATTGGTAAAAATGGTGCCGGTAAGTCTACCTTATTGAAATTGCTGAGTAAAGAAATGAGTCCTGATTCAGGTGTTATCGCATCAGACAAAGAAGTTAAGATCGGTTTTTTAAAACAGGATATTGATTTTCAAATGGGAAGAACGGTGATTGATGAGTCATATCAAGCTTTCGAAGAAATCAAGCAATTAGAACAGCAGTTGGAAGATATCAATACCCAATTGGCTGAACGAACCGATTATGAAAGTGAAGGATACAATCAACTGATGATAGACCTCAATGAGGTGTCGCATCATTATGAAATTTTAGGAGGGTATAATTATCAAGGGGAAACAGAAAAAGTTTTACAGGGACTAGGATTTAAACGCGAAGATTTTGATAAGCTTACGGAGACTTTTTCCGGAGGATGGCGTATGCGTATTGAATTAGCGAAACTACTGCTCCAAAACAATGATATTTTGTTGTTAGATGAGCCTACGAACCATTTAGATATTGAGTCTATAATTTGGTTAGAACAGTTTCTGCGTAATTATTCTGGTGCTGTGGTCATTGTCTCGCATGATAAAATGTTTTTGGATAATGTTACGAACCGAACCATTGAGATTTCATTGGGTCGCATTTATGATTACAATAAACCCTATTCAAAATATTTAGTGCTGAGGGCAGAGATTAAAGAGCAGCAACTAAGCACCCAAAAGAACCAAGAGAAACAAATACAGCAGACGGAAAAACTTATTGAAAAGTTTAGGGCAAAAGCAAGCAAAGCGTCCATGGCGCAGTCACTGATTAAAAAATTAGATAAAATAGATCGTATTGAAGTTGATGAGGATGACAATAGTGTAATGAAACTTAGGTTTCCCATATCGGTCACACCAGGCAAGGTAGTTGCGGAGATTGAGAAATTATCTAAAAATTATGGATCAAATCAGGTTTTAGAGGATATTAATCTATTGGTAGAAAGAGGCAGTAAAACTGCATTTGTCGGTCAAAATGGTCAAGGCAAATCTACCCTGGCCAAAATTATGGTGGGAGAATTGGAATATGATGGACATTTAAAGCAAGGGCATAACGTACAGATCGGATATTTTGCCCAAAACCAAGCCGAGTACCTAGAAGGTAATAAAACCGTCTTAGATACGATGATTGATGCTGCTAACGAGACCAATCGTAGTAAAGTACGTGATATTTTAGGGTCGTTTTTATTTCGTGGGGAAGAAGTAGAAAAATATGTAAAGGTATTATCCGGAGGTGAACGAAATAGATTGGCCTTAGCCAAAATGTTATTACAACCATTCAATGTGTTGATCATGGATGAGCCTACCAACCATTTGGACATTAAGTCTAAGAATGTTCTCAAACAAGCTTTACAGAGTTTTGAAGGCACCTTGATTTTGGTTTCTCATGACAGGGATTTTTTGCAAGGACTTACGGATAAGGTTTATGAGTTTAGAGATGGAAACATCAAAGAGTATTTGGGTGATGTTGATTTTTATTTAGAACAACGAAATGCTGAAAATTTTCGTAAGATCGAATTAAAGGAGAAGGAAAAAACATTAAAAAGTTCTAATAAAAGCGAAAATGACTATGAAAAGCAAAAAAAAGTAAAGTCACTTAAAAATAGATTGAGTACCATTGAAAAGAAAATCACTACCCTAGAAAAAGATATAGCAGACTTTGACCATAAGCTGTTAATGGATTATGATAATACGGTTGCGGATGAAAACTTTTTTGATACCTATCACGGTGCAAAAAAGAAATTAGAAGGTTTTATGGCTGATTGGGAAACGATTTCAGCTGCGTTAGAAGGATAAGCACCTATAAAAAGTAAGAATAAACTTACTTAACCACATTTTTTCCTACTTTCACAACAAGTTTAATTTGATTGACCTATTTAATTTGGTCAGTACCCATGCTTCTACTTTATTTGTAAGTAAATTCTTATAAATTAATATTTTACATGAGGGCAACTTATATTTTCACTCTTTTAATCATCGCAGTGTTCAATACAAATAAGATACTAGCAGAGACTATTTCTTCTAAAGAGAAAGAGGCTTTGATTGATTTGTTTGAGAGTACTTCGGGTTCAGATTGGAATATTGGTTGGAACTTAGAGGCTTCCATTACTACCTGGAAAGGTGTAGTTATAAAAGAAGACCATGTGGTCGGGCTTAATTTGTTTAATAATAATTTAAATGGTGTTTTACCTGAGAGTATTGGTAATCTGCAACACTTAACATATTTAAATCTAGCTTTTAATAATCTTACCGGTGTTTTGCCTCAAGGGATTATTGATTTACAACAGCTAAAAGTGTTGAAGTTAGAGATGAATAGGTTCAAGGGCGATCTTCCATTTGCTATCGGTAAGCTAGAAAAACTTGAAGAATTATCAGTATTCAATAATTTTTTATCTGGCAGTATACCTGAAAGCTTGGGTGAGATTAAAGGACTAAAAATTCTTAACCTTTCCAGCAACAATCTAAAAGGAGAAATACCAAAGGCTATTGGTAACCTTAGCCAGTTGGAAATATTAGGTTTATTTGAAAATGGTTTAGAAGGAGCCATTCCACTAGAAATGGGAAAATTAGGAAAGCTAAAAGAATTGGTTTTAGCGAATAACCAATTGGGCGGCGATATACCACCTGAGTTTGGTCAATTAGCGAGCCTTAAAATTTTACAGATACAAAATAATAGGTTTGAATCTTTTAAAGGACTTCAAATGATGGATTCAAAGCAGTTTTTAGTCTTTGATACGGATGATAAAACTTTAAAGCCATATAATGAAATTAATCTTCAAAAGGTCCGTACTCGTATGGCCGACACAAAATTTGAAGACGTAGACGATAATGAGTAGTTAGTTATACTTTAGTTTGTTTGGTTCGGGGACGCAGAGGTGTGTCCCCTTTTTTGTTTTATAATATTAGCGCCTTGCTAAACATTTATGAAATATTTAACCAAATACCTTAAAGTATGGCGATAATTTCGCCAAAATTAATCAACTGATTGAATGCGTAAAATAATCATCTCTGTTCTTTTAGGCTTTGTTGTAATAGGGGGTTCAATTTATTTGGCCAACCTAATCGTAAATAGCAAAGAAAATCGAAAGCCACAACCTAAAAAAGTAGTAAAAACCGTTTTTGTTGATACTGTGAAAAACAGTACAGTAGCCATTAAAATCCCTACAAACGGTAACCTTGTTGCAAAAAACAGGGTGGAGTTGTTTGCTGAAGTGCAAGGGGTTTTTAGAAAAGGAAGTCAACTTTTTAAAACCGGTCAAGAATATAGAAAAGGTCAAACTTTAATAAGAATTGACGCCTCAGAATACTACGCCAGCGTTCAGGCTGCAAAAAGCGAATTATTTAATCTGGTCACTTCTATAATGCCCGACTTACAATTGGATTATCCTGAACATTTTTCTAAATGGCAAAATTATTTGACGAGTTTCGATTTAGAAAAATCAACACCAAAACTTCCTGTAATTAACACAGATAAAGAAAAATACTTTATCACAGGTAGGGGTATTTATAGTAGTTATTACAATGTTAAGAATTTAGAACAACGACTTTTAAAATACACCATATCTGCACCATTTAGTGGGGTTTTGACCGAAGCACTGGTTACAGAGGGCTCTTTGGTGAGAGCGGGGCAAAAATTGGGGGAGTTTATTAAAACGGGAACTTATGAGCTAGAAGTGGCAATTAGTAAATCGTATGCTGACTTTTTAAAAGTTGGTGAAACGGTTTCACTAAATAACCTAGAAAACACAAAACAGTACACCGGGAAAGTTGTTAGGGTCAATGGTCGTATAGATCAAGATTCCCAAACAATAACTGCTTTTATTGAGGTAAATGGAGAACAGTTAAAAGAGGGGCAATATTTAGAGGCGAATTTGAACGCACAAAGCGAGGAGAATGCTATTGAGATTGACCGTGCCCTTGTCACGGAAACCAACCAAATTTATATAGTGCGTGACTCTATTTTAGATGTTATTGACGTAAAACCAGTTTATTTTTCAGACAAGAAAGTGGTTTTGAAAAATGTTCCAAACGGAGCGGTAATAGTTTCCAAACCCATTACCGGTGGCTATGCTGGTATGCTAGTGAAAGTATATGGTGTTCCGAATACTGAAAAAGAAATCCAATGAGAAAGATAATTGAATATTTTATCAAGTATCATGTTGCTGTCAATGTAATCATCCTCGCCTTTTTGGTGTTTGGTGTCGTTGGGGCACTTTCTTTAAAATCCTCTTTTTTCCCACTTACGGATTCAAAAAATGTTTTAATAACAATCGCCTATCCTGGAGCTTCCCCCCAAGAAATTGAAGAGGGTATTGTGCTTAAAATTGAAGATAACCTAAAGGGTTTGCAAGGGGTTGATAGAGTCACTTCTACTTCAAGAGAAAACTCAGGTTCAATTAATGTGGAAATTCAAAAAGGTCAAGACATTGACTTTATGCTTTTAGAGGTTAAAAATGCGGTAGATCGCGTTCCAACATTTCCTACCGGTATGGAGCCTCTAGTAGTCTCTAAATTAGAATCGGTTCGACAAACTATCAGTTTTGCGGTTAGTGGAGAAAAAATTTCCTTAGCTACCTTAAAGCAGATTGGCAGGCAAATTGAGAATGATTTGAGGGCCATAGACGGAATTTCTCAAATAGGCATCACCGGCTACCCCGAAGAAGAAATTGAGATTGCGGTAAATGAAAATAGCTTATTGGCTTTTAATGTTTCTTTTGATGAGGTTGCGTTGGCGGTATCAAATGCTAATATTTTAGTAACAGGGGGTAATATCAAAACCAGTGCTGAAGAATATTTAATTCGGGCTAATAATAGATCCTACTACGGAGATGAATTATCCAATATTGTTGTTCGTGGAGACGCTACCGGCCGTACGGTTCGGTTAAAAGATGTAGCGCAAATCAGGGATCGTTTCTCTGAAACACCAAACACTTCTTACTATAATGGAGATTTAGCCGTAAACGTCACCATAACAAGTACAAATACAGAAGACTTAATAGGCTCTGCAGAAAAAGTAAAAGTATACATAGAAGACTTTAATCAAAAGTATAATAATGTTCAGCTAAACGTAGTTAGTGATCTTTCAACTACCCTGACGCAAAGAACGCAGCTGCTTACTGAGAACGCCATAATGGGTATGATTTTGGTGTTGCTTTTTTTGTCAATTTTCTTAAATACCAGATTGGCATTTTGGGTTGCTTTTGGTTTACCGGTAGCCTTTTTGGGTATGTTTGTTTTTGCCCCAATGCTCAATGTTACGATTAATGTGTTATCCTTATTTGGGATGATTATCGTAATTGGTATTCTGGTTGATGATGGTATCGTAATCGCTGAAAATATTTATCAGCACTATGAAAAAGGGAAAAGCCCCATTCAAGCGGCAGTAGATGGTACTATAGAAGTGATTCCTCCTATAGTCTCGGCAATAATAACAACTATTTTGGCCTTCTCTATTTTCCTTTTCCTAGATGGCAGAATCGGTGATTTCTTTGGTGAAGTCTCGGTAATTGTAATTCTAACATTGGCAGTTTCGTTGGTGGAGGCCCTTATCATATTACCGGCTCACTTAGCACACTCCAAGGCCTTACAAAAACAAAATAAAGCACCAAAAACAGCTATTGGAAGACTGTTTGCCAAGCTAAGAGTCATTAATAAAGGGGGTGATCAGTTTATGGCTTGGATGCGTGATAAACTTTACAGTCCTGCACTTCGGTTTACCATGAAGTATAAACTTTTGACTTTTTCACTTTTTGTGATGGCCCTGGTCTTAACTTTTGGGTCTATTGGGGGCGGTATCATCAGAACGGCCTTCTTTCCAAGAATTGCAAGTGACCGTATTGCGGTAGAACTTTTAATGCCAAATGGTACAAACGAAAAAGTTACCGACTCTATAATCAGTTTGATTGAAGAAAAAGCTGTTATCGTTAATGAAGAATTAACGGAGACGTATTTAAAGGGAACGGATAAGGTGCTCTTTGAGAATATGATTAAAAGTGTGGGGCCTGGTTCTTCTTCGGCTACCTTGGTCATCAATTTATTGCCAGGTGAGGAAAGACCTGATGCTGTTAAATCTGATTTGGTTACAACAAGGCTACGCGAATTAGTTGGCCCAGTCGTGGGAGCTGAAAGCTTGATATATGGCTCTGGAGGTAATTTTGGTGGAGACCCCGTATCAGTTTCTTTACTGGGCAATAATATTTCTGAGTTAAAAGCTGCAAAAGCAGAACTAAAATCTGCCATGTTAAGTAACGACCTACTGAAGGATGTCGCAGATAATGATCCAGCTGGGATTAAAGAAATTCAACTAGAACTTAAGGATAATGCCTATTTGCTGGGATTGGACTTGAGAACAGTAATGAATCAAGTCAGATCTGGATTTTTTGGCACACAGGCACAACGTTTTCAACGTGGCCAAGATGAAATTCGTGTTTGGGTCCGATACGATAGGGAGAATAGATCATCAATTGTTGATTTAGATGAAATGCGGATTACAACCCCTAGCGGAGCTCGCGTTCCCATCAAAGAAATTGTAGATTACACGATATCAAGAGGTGATGTTGCTATTAATCACTTAGAGGGTCAAAGAGAAATTCGAATCAGTGCAGATTTAAAGGATGCTGAAACTACCAGTGCACCTGATATGTTAGCGTGGATTAAGGATGAGGTGATGCCCGAAATCCAATCTAAGTATCCAACGGTAACTGCGTCTTATGAAGGTCAAAACCGCGAAAGAAATAAATTGACGGATTCATTGAATTTTGTTGGCTTGGCTGTTCTTTTCATGATTTACTTGGTGATTGCATTTACATTTAGAAGTTTCAGTCAGCCGCTGCTCTTGCTACTTTTGGTTCCTTTTAGTTTGACTGCGGTATCATGGGGTCACTGGATTCATGGTTTTCCAATTAACATTCTATCAATGCTTGGTATAATTGCCTTAATAGGAATTATGGTAAATGACGGCTTGGTTTTGATTGGTAAGTTCAATGGTAATTTACGTGAGGGCATGAAGTTTGACGACGCGCTTCTTGAAGCTGGGCGTTCTCGTTTTAGGGCAATCTTTTTGACCTCAATAACCACAATTGCAGGTTTAGCACCGCTACTTTTAGAAAAAAGTAGGCAAGCGCAGTTTTTAAAGCCCATGGCAATATCCATTGCTTATGGAATAGGCTTTGCTACCGTGCTTACCCTAATTATGCTTCCATTATTTTTGTCTTTTAGTAATAATGTAAAAGTAGGTTCAAAATGGCTTGCTACGGGTGATAAAATTAGTAAAGAAGAAGTGGAGCGGGCGATTAAAGAACAAAAGGAAGAAGCCCACATGAGTCATAGCGGCAGTGCCACGTTGAATGGTCTTCATACCAATACAGCATTGGAAGATAAAAGTGAAAAAGAACTAGAAGATATTTTATAATGCGAATAAAAAACTTCTTACTAGCAACGATTCTCGTTGTTTTAGTTGATTTTGTAAATGCCCAAGAACAAGTTTTATCAAAAGAAGAGGCGATACAGATTGCTTTGGAAAACAACTTTGGTATCATCATTGCCAAAAACAACGTGAAAGTTGCAGAGAATAATAAGAATATCTTGAACTCTGGGTTTTTACCAACTTTAACAGGTAATGCAGGAGCAAGTTACCAACGTGATGATTCTACTTTTGAATTTCCTGGACAGCTGATAACAGATGCCGAAGGAAATCAAACTCCAAGGCCAGAGACGGAACTCTACAAAGCGGAGGCGCAGCGGTATAACGCAGGCTTAACAGCAAATTATTTGCTTTTTGATGGTCTGGGAAGGTTCTACGACTACAAACGCTTAAAAGAAGAGTATAACCTAAGTGAGTTAGAAGCCCGCGAAACTATAGAAACAACTATGTTACAGTTGTTTTCCGTTTATTTTGAAATCGCACGCCTTTCAGAGAATATTACGGTATTGGAAGATACTTTTTCAAACACAAAAAATAGATTGCAACGAGCAGAATATAGTTTTGAATATGGGCAAACCAATAAGCTTGATGTGTTGAATGCCGAGGTTGATATGGTCAATGACAGTATCAATTTAATAAATGAAAGACAGTTGCTCAGAAATACACAACGTGATTTAAACTTATTGTTAAATAGAGATTTAAAAGAAGCTTTCAGAGCGGATACCACGGTTGTTTTTATCAATCCTTTAAGTTTAGAAGAGTTTTTGAATAAAGGGGAAAGCAACAACATTCGCATGTTACAGGCTGAAAAGAATATAATGATTAATGATTATACTCTAAAAGCAGGTAAATCAGTGCTTTTGCCAACAGTTGGTTTAACAGGTTCTTATGGATGGAATCTTAACCAGAATGCTCCGGGAGCATTCTTCCCAGGGGTGAATGTTAATAACACCAGGAACTTTGGATTAGGAGCAACCTTAACGTGGAATATTTTTGATGGTGGTAGTGGTATAACCCAAATAAAAAACGCTCGAATTCTTTTAGACTCGCAAGAGACACTTCAAGAACAAGTCAAACAGGAAGTAAAGCGGGATATAGCGAATGCAAAAGGTAATTATATGAACCGTTTGCAAATATTTCAACTGCAAGAACAGAATGTAACCACAGCGACTAATAACTATAGTCGTTCAAATGAACAATATAAATTGGGTCAAATTACTTCTGTAGAGTTAAGACAAGCGCAATTAAATCTTTTAAATGCTGAAACCAGCAAAAACTTGGCAAAGTATAATGCAAAACTTGCTGAGTTAGAGTTGTTACAGCTAACAGGTCAATTGTTGAATACAGCTTTGTAAAGATGTTTGAACACTTTTTTCAATGTCCTTACTGCTGGGAAGAAATTTCAATGCTTTTAGATAGCTCTGTTACACATCAAACCTATGTAGAAGATTGTGAAGTATGTTGTAATCCAATCGAGATAACCACATATTTTTTCAATAATGAGTTAACGGGTTTTGAAGCTACAGATATTGAGCAATAAATAACCGCCTACAATATGAAAATGGTTCAAGCTATTAAAGAGTTTCATTTGATTATTGAAAATAAAAAAGCCCTGCCATTTTAAATGGCAGGGCTTCTGAATTATATACCTGTAATCAATATTATTTAATGATTACTTGTTTACTGTCTGACCAGTCTTTACCGTCTACCCTTAGGATATAAGTGCCACTTGACAAATATTCCAATGGATATTCAACAACATCACTTCCTTTGGTAATATCATAAGTCCTAACTGGATTTACCATTCTACCATTTTTATCAAATAAAGAAATTCCAATATTTTCTTTATTCGCTGGAAGCATCGCACTTAGATTAGTGCTATTAATATCAGAGTTGGTATTAATTCTGCCATTTTCTGTATTAATTACAATCGTCAACGTACTGCCCGAGGTTGCTGGGATAGGGAAAATTGAAGCGATAGGGTTGATTGGTGTGAAATCTGACGGTCTTGTTCCATCTTCAAGGCACTCATCACCCAATGTTAATTCAAATTCCATAGTACCTGCACATCCATCAGGACCAGAATATGTTATAGTGTAGATTCCAAAGGCTTCTTCATCAAGACCTAAGACCTCAAATCTATAACTGCTCTGAGAAGAATCTGAATAAGTCGTTACTTCACCAGTTGGTGTTGTATACGTAAAGGTATAGCCTACGAAATCTTCACCATTGTACGTAGATGAGTTTCCAAAATTGTTTGCGTCTTTTGCAACCCATAATAAGAAACTATCACCAATACATGCAGTATCACTATTTTGCTCAATCCAAGTATTTGCCGGGTATTTTGGTAGAATCTTGTTACCAATAGTAATTCTACAACTTGGATTAGTGATACCTGCATCACGTGTTGTGTCATCCATATCACCAATTTCAAAACAATCGGTTATACCACCAGAATTAACATCAGAATCTAGGGCATCGTCACCAATATTAGCTTCAGTAAACTCGTAGTCTTTAGGTATGTCGCTAAAGGTTAAGTAGTACGGTCCGCTATTAGGACAAACTTCAAATGAATAATACCCAGGTTCTCCGGTAGTTGGATTGTTGGAGGTAAGAATACTCTCAACAAACATTCCATTGGTATTACCTTGATCTGAACAAGTATAAAGCATTACCGTTACTCCATTTACCCCAGTATCCATATCATCTTGAATTCCATTAAAATTGGCATCTTCAAACACATAATCACCAATAGTAACTTTTTCATTCACAAATACAGTTACTGTATCTTCCGCTTCACATCCTTCCTCAGACGTAGCTGTAACCGTATAGGTAGTATCAACCGAGGGAGATACCATTATAGAAGCTCCAGTTTCACCTGTAGACCATTCAAAAGTTCCATCTCCACTCGCTGTTAGCATGATTTCATCACCAATACAAATTGTAACGTCATCACCAGCATCAACCATAGTGGCATCAAACTCCTTCACGACAAGCGTGATTAAGTAAGGACAACCGTTATCGTCTGTCTGTGGGAAATCGTAAGATCCAACAGTATACTCATTACCCTCATAGATAAATGCCTCACCTTGACAAACTGTTTCTTCGATAGTTTCATCAGGAGTAACAGGATACTCATTGATGGTCAACGT
>CAYGUO010000031.1:0-19897 GCA_964353095.1 uncultured Flavobacteriaceae bacterium
CTAATGTATCTTTTGGTCCAGCGGAGAGAAGAGGTATTTTAGATAAGGGCGGGGCAGAGGTAGTTGGGGGTGTTGTCACGGCTAGGTTTGATGCAAATCCAATGGAGGTGCTACAACAACTAAAACTTCAGATTGACAAAATAAGTAAAGGTCTGCCTAAAAAAAAACTTGCAGATGGTAGCGTATCCCAATTAACCATTATTCCATTTTATGACCGGTCGGAATTGATTGGGGCAACACTCAATACCCTAAAAGAAGCATTAACGCTTGAAATTCTGATTGCGATATTGGTAGTAGTTTTTATGTTAAGAAATTTAAAAGTTTCATTTATAATTTCAGGTTTACTCCCGTTGGCCATACTTATTGTATTTATAGCAATGAAGGTTTTTGCGATTGATGCTAATATTGTAGCCTTATCAGGTATTGTAATTGCCGTTGGGACTATGGTTGATATGGGTATTATTTTAACTGAAAATATTATAAGGCATCTAGAGACTAAACCGAATGAAAGAATTGAAGTAACGGTTTACCATGCAACTAAAGAGGTTTCAGGGGCTATCGTAACGGCAGGACTGACAACTATAATTAGTTTTATTCCCGTTTTTAGTTTGATTGGGGCTGAGGGTAAATTATTTGCTCCGTTGGCATTTACCAAGACATTTGCCCTAATAGCGGCTATGTTTATAACATTATTTGTAATACCTCCTGTAGCTGCTTTAGTGCTAAGAAAGAATAAAACGATAAAAAATAAGATAATAATACCTGCGGTACTGATAGTTACAGGCACTTTTGCTTTGTTAAATGCCGTATATACCGGTTCTATTTTAATAATTTATGGGCTACTTGGTTTTTTCTTTCTTTACAATAAGATAAATAAAAAGCTTTATGATAGATTGAATTTAGTGGTAACTATTATTGCTGTCCTGTTTATTTTAAGTAGCTATTGGAGACCTTTGGGCGTTGCAAATAATTTGTTCGTTAATGGAGTATTTGTTGGTTTTTTGACTGCTCTAGTATTGTTTCCAATTTATCAGTTTATCAAGTATTATGAGCTGATACTCAGATGGGTTTTAAAGAATAAATTGGTTAGTATTTCAGTACCAGTTGTTTTGGTCTTACTTGGTTTTATGGCTTTTTTAGATATTGAGAAAGAGTTTATGCCAACTTTAAACGAAGGAGAATTTTTATTGATGCCAACTTCACTACCCCATTCAGGAGTTGAAGAAAATAATCAAGTTTTGAAAAAGTTGGATATAGCAGTTTCCGCCATACCGGAGATTGATTATGTTGTCGGGAAAGCAGGAAGGGCAGAGTCACCGCTAGATCCAGCTCCGTTATCAATGTATGAAAATCTTATTTCGTATAAATCAGAATATATAGTTGATAATAGGGGAAAGCCAATTAGATTTGAGGTAGATAATAAGGGAAACTTCAAAACTAAGTCCGGTGTTTTTGTTGAAAATGGCTCAGGCATAAACAGGAATGAACTTTATGAAGATACAGCCGGTGCCTATTATCGTAATTGGAGAGCTCATATAAAGAATGAAAATGATATTTGGAAAGAAATTACAAAGGTGACCAAACTGCCTGGAGTTACTTCTGCGCCCAAGCTCCAGCCTATTGCAACTCGTTTAGTAATGTTGCAAACAGGAATGCGTAGTTCGTTGGGAATTAAAATCAAAGGGCAAGACCTAAAGGATATAGAGCTGTTTGGTTTGCGCATAGAAGCAGCGTTGAAAAAAGTGGATGGAATTTTGCCAGAATCAGTATTTGCAGATCGTATTTCTGGAAAACCCTACTTATTATTAGATGTTGATAGAGCCAAGATTGCACGTTATGGCTTATCAATTGAAGATGTTCAACAAACCTTAGAGGTTGGGGTTGGAGGTAAAATATTAACAAAAACCGTAGAGGGTAGGGAAAGTTATAATGTTAGGGTAAGATATCCTCGAGAGTTAAGAAGTTCTCCAGAAGATTTGAAGGCTATAAACGTGACCTTACCAGCAGGTTCCGTGATTCCACTTAGTGAACTTGTAACGATAAGATATGAAAGAGGCCCTCAAAGTATTAAAAGTGAAGATGGCTTTTTAGTAGGCTATGTTATATTTGATAAAAAAGCAGCTATTTCAGAAGTCTCAGTTGTTCAAAATGCCCAAAGGGCTTTGGATAAAATCATCAAAAAAGGTGATTTGGAAGTGCCAAACGGTATTAATTTTGAATTTAGTGGTACCTATAAGGACCATATTCGGGCTCAAAAAACCTTAAGTTTTATAATTCCAATAGTATTAATTACAATTTTTTTAATTCTGTACTTACAGTTTAAATCTGTCAGTGTTGCATTTATGGTTTTTTCTGGCGTTGCTGTAGCTTTTGCGGGTGGATTCATTTTACTATGGTTTTACGGACAACCCTGGTTTATAAATTTATCTATTCTTGGCACCAATTTTAGAATATTGTTTAACATTGATACTATTAACTTAAGTGTTGCAATTTGGGTTGGGTTCATCGCATTATTTGGCATAGCAACAGATGACGGTGTGATTATGGGTACTTATTTAGTTCAATCGTTCAAAAATAAACCAGTAAGCTCGATAAGTGCAGTTCATGAAAGTGTAGTGCAGGCAGGCAAAAAACGGATTAGGCCTTGTTTAATGACTTCTGCAACTACAATTTTAGCACTGGTCCCAATTTTAACGGCTAACGGTAAAGGGTCGAGTATTGTGGTGCCTATGGCAATTCCATGTTTAGGCGGGATGTTAATCGCACTAATCACGTTATTTGTCGTTCCTTTATTATTTTGTTGGCAAAAAGAATTAACTTTAAAAAGATTGTAAAAATCTAATTATTAATAAGTTATGTTTAAAAAGGTAGGCATATATTTAGCACTTGTATTCATTGGTTTGTTTGTTGGGTACTTGGTTTTTGGCACCTCAAATGCAACCAATGAAATTCATGAGGTTGAAATTGTTGCCAATTCTGGTAAGTGGACATGTTCTATGCATCCTCAGGTTGATGGAAAAGAAAATGGAACTTGTCCCCTATGCGCTATGGACTTAGTTTTAATGGATAGTTCTGCAGAGATTTTAGTGGCAAACCAGTTTGAGATGTCAAAAGAGGCAATTGCTTTAGCAAATATTCAAACTTTTGAAGTTGGCCAAAGTAGCAGTAGTGTTAGTACCTTAAGGTTGTCGGGAATACTTACTACAAATAAAGAAACAGATGCTGTTCAAACTACTTTGTTTGATGGTAGATTAGAAAAGTTGCATACTAACTTTGTGGGTAAGAAAGTTAGAAAAGGCCAGGAAATAGGATTGATTTACTCTCCAGAACTTTATGCCGCTCAAGATAAACTGTTGACTTCTATTTCCTATCGTGATACACATGAAAAATTATATAATTCTGCCAGAAATACTTTAGGGCTCTGGAAGATTACCGATGAACAGATAGAGAAAATGTTAGAGAATGGTAAGCCAATGATGAATTTCCCCCTTTTGGCTGATGTTAGTGGAACGATTACTGAGGTTTTAGCATCTGAAGGAAACTATTACAAACAGGGTGCTCCGCTTTATAAAACCTCAGATTTGAGAATGGTTTGGGCAGAATTCGACGCCTATCAAGAGCAAATAGAATTCCTAAAGGTTGGACAAGACGTAGAAGTACAAATCAACGGTTTACCAAATGAAAATATCAAAGCTAAAATTACGTTTATTGAACCTATTATAGATGAGTTAAAACGCACTTTTTTGGTAAGGGTCAATATTAAAAACATGGACGGAAACCTTAAACCAGGTATGGTCGTTGAGGGTAAGGTGAATGCAAAAATCTCAAATGAGGAGTCTATTGTCATTCCAAAGTCTGCAATACTTTGGACAGGAGAAAAATCTTTAGTCTATAAAAAACCCCATCATGATAGTGTGATATTTGAATTGACCCAGGTCGTTTTAGGTCAAAGTTTAGAGGATGAATATGAAATTTTAGAGGGGTTAAGAGTAGGGGACTTAATTGTTAGTCAAGGAGTGTTTACAATTGACGCTGCTGCGCAATTGAAGGGTAAAAAATCTATGATGCATAGTGGTGGAATTTCTGATGAAAAGATAAATGATGATAGATTAGATGACAAGGATATTAGGTCTAAAGTTAAAATTAGCCTAATTACGGAAAATAGTTTTACAAAAAGCTTAGACCCGTATATAGCGTTAAAAGATGCATTCATTACTTCTGACAAGCAACAAATAAAAAAGGCTTCACAACAATTTTTGTCTGCATTAAGTGATGAGGTAAAAGTAAATGGCGAAAAAACTTCTTTTATTCAAGAATTGGAAACAAGTTTAAATAGGATTGTTAAACTATCAGAGATAGAAAAACAGCGCAGGGAATTTAAGGTACTATCTAGTTTGATGATTGATGTGACATCTTCAAAGGATAATGTGAAATCCACCTTATATGTTCAGCATTGTGATTGTGCTGATGGATTTAAAGGCGCAAGTTGGTTGAGTTATCGAGAAAATATAGAAAATCCATACTTTGGTGATGCAATGCTTACATGTGGGAGGGTAGAACAAGTATTAAACTAACAATTAGTCTGACACTTCAAAACTAAAAATTTCTGAATTAGATTCATTTCCTAAGTCATCCCTTGTGACAACTTGCCAATAGTAACGTGTGCCACTCATAACTTGCACATTTGAAAGCGAAGAGGTTTCTAATTCTGACGATAGTATTTCTGGCGGGTTTGAAGCTCCAAAATATAAGTCATAATTCACAATGTCATTATCAAGATCTTCAGCTGACCATTCTATTGTTGTAACCGTTGTAGAAGAGATAAGTAGGGCTTCATTAGCAGGGGTAATAGCAGTTGCAGGAAAAGGTACAAATGTTGTAACACCTGGTCCCGAGTTGTAAAAGAATTCAATGTCACTTTCAATGGTCTCATCTATTTCATTAATTATAGTTGTTACACTCCATTGATAAGGTGTGCCCCGCTGCAATCGAATCGGAAAAAAACTACTATCAGCGGAAAAGGTTTGTAGCTGCCCATCGCTCAAATTTGTTAATTGAATAAGATAACTGTCAACTACCTCGGCATCACTCCAATCAAAAACAACTTCACTTTCATTTTCAGAAATAATTACACCTGCTGTACATTCCGAGTTGTTTTCTGGAAAAATCAATTGCACTTTAGTTGCTGATTCAACTAGTTCTTCGAATAAATCAGAATCAATACCACAACCAACAATGAGTAGAACTAATAAAGAAGAAAATATAGATTTTTTTTTCATCGCTTTACTAATTTAAATATTTGTAACGAGTTGGCTCGCTTTAATTGTAGCGTATAAATCCCTTGACTCAAAAGGTCTAAAGGTAATTTGACCTCTCTTCTGTTTTCTACAAAAATGGTTTGCCTAAGAACTTCTTGCCCCAACAAAGTAAAGACGACAACCTCAAAACTTGGTTGTACGATGTTCGAAGTATTTATGGTAATACTATCATCAAAAGGATTTGGGTAAAATTGAGTTTTGTGATTAATAGAAATTAATTCCTCAAACACACCTTGACATTCCTGTCCAGTACTAATTTTTAAACTATTCAATTCTTTTGGAAGGTTAAGTGTAATTTTGTTTGAAGTTGTTTTGAAGTTTGTTTTATTTAAAGAAATAAAGTATTCACTACCTCCGGACATTTGAAGGGATACTGATTGGTTAAATTCATCAACTGTGCTAAAAACACTTAGTTCTTCTGGCTCTGAAATTTGTATCGTTGAACAAGATTCATAAGTACTTATACCTTCGATACGGATACATAATTCATAGGAACCTGGAGTTAGCTCATCAAAAATCAAGTTATCAGTGAAATTAGCACTTTCTGAAATTGATTCACTAGTGAGGTTGGCAACATAGTTTAAATCTAAGTCAGCAGAAATATTTATGATGCCATCAATAAGATTTCTGCAAGTAGCGCTTGTTGCAGAAATTGTAAAATTATCAGCAGGAACAGTAACCAATAGACAACCGTCGACATCAACTATAGAATTAGGCGGCGTATTGGGGCATAAATCATCAATATCGGGTACTCCGTCGTTATCGTTATCCGGTAAGACTTCGCAACCGGTATTATCTACGATTACACCTTCAGGAGTATTTGGGCATTCATCTATAAGATTAGATACTCCGTCATTGTCATCATCTAATTGCGATGAAGAACAACCTGTTGCATCAACTGATTCATTTTCAGGAGTATTTGGACAGGTATCAACATTATTATTTATTCCATCACTATCATCATCTAATTGCGATGAAGAACAGCCAGATACGTCAGCTACTTCATTTGAAGGAGTATTAGGACAAATATCTATATCATTGGATACTCCGTCATTATCATTGTCCAATTGCGATTGTGAACAACCATTTGGATCTATCACTTCACCGGTTGGTGTATTATTACAAAAATCTTCTGAATTTGGTAAACCGTCATTGTCATCATCTAATTGAGACTGAGAACATCCATTCGTATTAACAGTTTCACCATTTGGAGTATTAGGGCATAAATCTTCGGCATTTAAGATGCCATCGTTATCTAAATCTTGCTGTGAATCACTGCAGCCATTAACATCAACTGTTGCACCGGCTGGTGTATCATTACATAAATCATCTGCGTTTGAAACACCATCATTATCAATATCTTGCTGTGAATCGCTACAACCTAAGTTATCAACAGATGCATCTGCCGGCGTATTCGGGCAAATATCATTTGAATTAACAATACCATCATTGTCGTCGTCTAGTTGTGATGCACTACAACCATTTAAATCGACTAATTCTCCGCTAGGAGTGTTAGCACATTGATCATCTGCATTGGAAACTCCATCATCATCATCATCAAGTTGTGAGTCGGAGCAGCCCAACTGGTTTACAGCTTCTCCAAAAGGTGTATTCTCGCATTCATCAACTGAATTTACAATACCATCGTTATC
Source organism: uncultured Flavobacteriaceae bacterium (assembly GCA_964353095.1). Lineage (GTDB taxonomy): Bacteria > Bacteroidota > Bacteroidia > Flavobacteriales > Flavobacteriaceae > Croceitalea. The sequence continues at coordinate 6,971 of CAYGUO010000031.1, forward strand.
ATCATCTAATTGAGATTGGGAGCAACCATTTGAATCTACAGATTCTCCATCGGAGGTGGAATCGCATAAATCCTGTGCATCTGTAACTCCATCTAAATCAGAATCCGGTAAAATTATTAAATTAAAGTCTTCTGAGCATCCCTCATCCGTTACAATAGTATATGTTCCTTGATTATCCGTCCTTAATCTTCCAAAATCGTATTCCCCAGAAACCTCTGAACCATCAGGAAAACGAATAATAAACGAATTCCCTTGCCTTATTCTTAAAGAAAAAGTTGTTCCTTCAATTAGGGTTAATTCATTTTGTCCGCTAAACAATTGATTATTTATTAAATATTCAGGTGTAATGCTAAATTTATTACAAGTTTGTATTTCAAGTACTTCAAGTATAAAATCTTCCACACAACCATTACTGTCTATAATTGTATAAGTTCCCGAATCAGATAATTCTAAAGGACCAAAGGCATATAACCCAGTGACTGTTGAATCATCGGGTAAGGTTATGGTAAAATCATTATTTTGTGTGATTCCTAGTTCAAAAGTTGTTCCTTGGTCAAGGCTTAGCTGATTCAAACCAAAAGATGCTTCGCCATTTATGACATATTCTGGGGTAATACTAGTTGAGGAACATGAAACTAATGGGATTACAGTAATTACAAAATTCTCTGTACAACCATCAATTGTAGTAATAATATAGGTACCAGATTGACTTTGAGTAACTTGACCAAAATTATAAGGGCCTGTTACGGAAGTATTGTCTAAAAGCGTAATAGAAAAGGAAGTACTCTGTACGATGCCTAAAACCAATGTTTCTCCTTCCGTAATTTCAATCTCATTTAATCCACTATCGGTATTAGTATTTATTGTATATTCTGGCGTTATGCTTAAAGCATTACATGTTGATGCTGACTCAACGCTCAATACAAAATCTTCCGTGCAACCCTCATCCGTTTCAAATGTATACGTGCCTGAATCAGATATTTGTAAATTACCAAAGTCATAAGATCCAGTTATTATAGAATTATCTGGAAGTGTGATAGTAAAAGCGGTTGTTTGTTTAATTCTTAAAATAAAAGTGGTCCCCTCGTTGAGCGTTAATTCGTTTAAACCGCTCGAAAGTTCTCCATCAATAAAATATTCAGGGGTTATACTAAAATTATTACATACAGGAGACGCGTTAATATTTAAAACAAATTCTTCTTGACAACCATCAGTAGTAGTGAAAGTGTAGGTTCCCGCTTGCGTTAAATTGACAGCGCCAAAATTAAGTTCCCCGGTAACAATCGAATTGTCTGGTTTTGTAATGGTAAATCCAATGGACTGCTTTATTCTTAAAATAAATGAATCGCCTTCTTCTATTGTTAGTTCGTTAGCACCATTATTTACTACTCCATTTATTACATATTCAGGGGTAATACTAAAAGCATTACAAACGACAGGTGACTCAACATTCACAATAATTTGTAAAGTACAACCCTGGGTTGTTATAATTTCATAGGTGCCAGAATCTGATTCGTCTACTGAGGGTAAGTTAAAAACTCCACTATTGATAGAACCATCGGGTAGTTTTATCTGAAAATCGTAGTTTTCTTGAATACTTATACCAAAAGAATTACCTTCTGTTAAATTTACAGTAGTTTGATTTACCGTATTATCATTAACACTTAATTCAGGGGTTATAAAATCATTTTGGCATCTATCTGAGATTTGCCAAGCCGCAATATTATTAGCAGTAATTGTGCCAGCGTTAGTAAAATTCCCCCCTGCCAAAATTGTATTATTATCGCTGCTAGTTGCAAGCGCATTAATACCAACTGAAACTCCTACGGATGTTCCTTTGCCTAGGGCTTCCCAACCATTAGTCGAGTTCCATCGTGCAATATTATTCATTATGTTAAATACATCTGGAGAATCATCTGGAACGGTTTCAAAACTACCGCCAGCATAAATGAAATTACCGTCATAGGACAAGGCACTTACATTGCCACTGACTCCATTATCCAAAGCTTCCCAAACATTAGAGTTTCTATTGAATCTTGCAATTCTATTAGCGTTAATACTACCGGCAATATCAAAATTACCACCTGCATAAATATAATCTGGGAGTACCAAAATTGATTCTACGAAACCGCTTGTACCCTCTCCTAAGGCACCCCAATTACTACCATTCCAAGTTGCAATTCTTAAGGCAGAATTTCCTCCAGCAGTACTAAAATTTCCGCCAACGTATATATTATCGTTTTCATCAAAGGCTAAGGAGCGTATTCCATTATTAGTGCCGATACCATTTGAATTGGCGTCTTGAAGATTATTCCATTCCGTTCCATTCCAAACGGCAATATTATTAGCTGTAACTCCATCTGCACTAACAAAGATTCCTACGGCATATAAATTATCTTGACTGTCAACACCTAATTTAGAAATTGTTCCACTAGTACCACCCCTTAATACTGACCAGGTACTTCCATTCCAAACAGCGATGTTAGATGCTGACAAACCATTTATCTGTGAAAAGCTTCCCCCAACGTAAATGTTACCTTGCGAATCAGATGTAATTGCATTAACGGTACCATTTGTGCCACTACCTAGTGCTTGCCAACCATTTACTATTGAATAAACGGCTAAATTATTTGCGGAAACGTTTTCTACTGTACTAAATTGTCCTCCTACATAATAAGTGTCAGAACCGTCATTATGAATAGTTTGTATTACACCATCGGTACCTTCGAAACCTGTGGTGAGCCAATTTCCAACACCATTAACTGCAACATTTGAAGGCCCTGTACTATCCCCTGTTAATTTATAAATATGAACATCAAACCCATAATCAAGAAAATACAAATTCTGTGCCTCATCGAGCCCAAAACTTGCTACTTTTTGATCATTGGTTGTAAATAGAAATTCTGATGTTGCATTTCCAGTTGCGCTATCATAGTCTAAAGCCCAAACCCTGCCGGAGATATAGTCACCATAAATATATTTATTTGAGATAAGCGGGTTGTTGATAGGTCCTCTATAGACATATCCACCAGTTATTGATTTATCCCCGGCACTATGAGGGTACTCAAATACTGGTTTTATGTCTGGTGTAGTAACAAGATCTTCATTAGCTTTAAAAGTAGTAAGCCCTTCAAATCTACTCCAGCCGTAGTTACCACCATTTTCAATTATATTAATTTCTTCTCTTCTTCCTTCACCTACGTCACCGCCCCACATTCGATTATTGACATTGTCAAAAGAAAATTTCCAAGTATTTCGAAAGCCCCAAGCGTAAATTTCATCCAAACCTGATTTATTCACTCTAGGGTTGGTTGATGGAATTTCATACCTTCCATTTGGAAGCTCGGGATTATTTTCAATTGGGTTACTTCCATCGATATCCACGTCAAGTCTTAATATACTTGCGAAAACAGTATTTAAATTTTGTCCATTACCGGTTTCATCCGAGCCGCCCCCTCCATCACCAATGGATATGTACAAATACCCATCTGGGCCAAAGGCTATTTTACCGCCATTATGGTTTCCCTTATCTATATTTTTTATGTATTGAAATATTTCTAATTCAGTAGAAGGATCAATTTGATTTGGGTTGTTTGAATCAACCGTAAATCGAGCTAAATTCATGTTTATTAGGCCGTTTACATCGTCTGTATAATAAACATATACGTATCCGTTAGAAGTAAAATTCGGGTGAAATGCCATACCTAACAAACCAATTTCTTGGCCTACGCTAAGACTGATTCTGGAAGATATATCAAGAAAAACGGATACATCTGAATCTTGAACTGAGCTTTGATTTGGAAATACTCTTACTTTTCCAAGTTGTTCGACAATAAATATTCTGTCAGAACCATCATTGGCGTTGACCATTTCTACTGGTAAATCAAAGTCAATATCTTCAAATGCTTTTTCAAAAGATATTTGGCCAAACATAAAAGTTAAGCCAAAACAAAAGAAAGCTAGAAGTAAATAAGCTTTATACTTAAAAATCATGGGGCGCATGTAGTGTTTAATATAGATACGTTCATTAGGGGCTCTAAGGATTTACATACCACGCCAAATATAACAAATTAATCTTTTGCACCTCTAGATTATGGCCTATCGTATCGCCATTTAGAGTTAAAAGTAATTTATTTAGTAATGAACTGTTTCAGTTTTGGGACTAATCTATAAATTGGATATAATGGGCTAACATTTAAATCGTTAGCCTTAAATGCTTTTATGCATTCTTTATTTCCTCGTACTATGTTTTTGATACTTTTATTACTTTCCCCACCCAATCTCATTCTTACAATGGGGGTATCTAAATAATACCCTTTTAAATTGTGTTTTTGCAAAAATCTAAGCATCAATTCAAAATCAGCAGCTATTTTAAAATCAAGATTGAAGTAGCCATGTTGTTTATAAACATGGTTTCCAACAAAAAAAGTAGGGTGAGCAGGGTGCCATCCATACTTAAAGCCTTTATTTTTATTGTATTCACCGGTTGCCCAGTTTCTTACAATAATATCCGGGTTTTGCTGATTTACATAAAACAGATTTCCATACAGGCAATCAAGATGATGTTCTTTGAATTTTTTTACAACAGTACTAATGACCTGGTTAGAATTATAAAAATCATCGGAATTAAGGATTGCAACAATATCGCCAGTTGCTAATTTTAACCCTTTGTTCATTGCATCATATATGCCATTGTCGGGTTCTGAAACTATTTTCACAACCCGACTTTGACAATTCTTTATAATTTCAACAGTATTGTCTTTTGATGCACCATCAATAATGATATGTTCAATGTCTGAATAATCTTGATTATTCACGCTTTCGATACACGACTTTACAAATTCTGCGCTATTATAGGTACCAGTAACAATACTTACTTTCATTATATACTTTTAGATGATAATTATTTTGCAACGGCAGTTTTTACCACTTGCTCATTTATCCAAGTGAATGTTCTTTTCATACCCTCTTTTAAAGGTTCTGAAACTTCCCATCCCATTTTTTCTTTATACAATTTATTGTCTGAATTTCTTCCCCTAACACCTACAGGGCATTTAAATCCATATTTATCTAAGAACTCTTGCCCCTCTATGTTGTGAATTTTTATGTTTTTACCAGAAAGTTCTATAGCCATTTCTGCTAATTCGTTAATTGTCACCATCTCTTCTGAACCAATGTTTACAGGCCCTAAAAAATCATCTTGTCTCATAAACCTGAGAACAGCTTCTACACAATCATCAACATATAAGAATGATCTGGTTTGTAAACCGTCACCCCATACTTCAATTTGGTCAGCACTTTCCGCTGCCTTTCTGCACATTGCAGCAGGGGCTTTTTCTTTACCGCCCATCCAAGTACCTTGCGGGCCGAAAATATTGTGAAACCTTGCAACACGAACATCTAATTTATAATTTCTGCAAAACGCAAGGAATAATCTTTCGCTAAATAATTTTTCCCATCCGTATTCGGAATCTGGATTGGCAGGGTAGGCAGATGATTCTTCACAGTTTGGGTTATCTGCATCTAATTGATTATGCTCAGGATACATGCATGCTGATGAGCTATAAAAAATTCTTTGAACTCCTTTTTTAGTAGCTTCATGCGCACTGTTTAAGTTTATTAAAGCAGAATTGTGCATAACATTAGCATCATTATCACCTGTAAAAATGTAACCAGCACCTCCCATATCAGCAGCTAATTGATAAACTTCAGTAAAGGAATTATTTTTATCCTCATCATTTAATTGATTTGGAGATAAAAATACTTGAGAAACTAAATCAGGATTTCTTAAATCCCCAGCTATGTATTCATTACAAATATCGTCATGGTTCCAAAATTCATGATTTGGTTTTATATCAACGATTCTTACCCAGAATCCTTCATTCTTAAGTCTTTTTGCTAAATGGCCTCCAATAAAGCCACCACCTCCAAGTACTAATGCGGTTTTTTTGTTCATAGTTTGTTTTTTTAGATTATTGACCAATACTATTGATGGTCACCTTAATATTTATTTGGGTTTTAAAATTAATAGTCTTAAAACGTTTCTTTAATGGATGTAGTATTATTTAATGATGCAAAAGTCTAACATATAATTCAAAAAAGTAAGATTTTACGTTGAAAAGTCATTTTTAGCGATTATTGAATCATAGACCTCAAAATATTTTTCAAATTGAGACTGCATTTCAAAATTTGTTTGAATATTTTCAACACAATTCTGCAAATAGAAAGCCTTTTTATTTTCTTCTATTGTTTTAATTTTCAATAGAGTGTCTTTTAAATCACCTTGCTTTACAATAAACCCTGTGTTTTCAGTAATAGATTCTGGGCTACCACCTGTGTCGTATGTTATTACAGGTGTTCCGCAGGCCATAGCTTCTAAATTAGTTGTAGGAAAATTATCTTCATAAGTAGGATTGAAAAATACATTTGCTCTAGAATATAACTGTGCAAGCTCTTGAATAGAATTTGTTCTCTTTATTCCTATTATGTTTTTTGGTATTTTTTCAATTTGACTCTCACTAAGTCCAACCAAAATAATTTGCTGATTATCTTTTATAGTTTTACTTAATGCTATAAAATCATCTAACCCCTTTCGTTTTTCCCAAACACTTGCAACTCCAAGAATTATAAATTTATTATGAATATTATATTTATTATCAACTTGGTTATTATTCAAAAACGGTATAAAGTTTTTTAAATCAACACCATTGTGAATCACGCTTGATTTATGATTACTTAAAAACGAATCTTTCAATAATTCATTTAACCATTTTCAAACTCGTACTAATACTCTATTTCTCTTTTATGTGAAAGCCTTTGCTTTTGTTTCAAAATTAAATTTTGAATTATCAATAAAGCTTTTGGGATAACTTTCCAATTGCGGACATGATTGACAAGAAGATTTCCATTTAGAGCAACCTACGTAGTCAAAGTATGCACAATGCCCGGTGAATGACCAGCAATCATGTAAAGTCCAAACAACCGGAATTTCTGAATCGTTCAAAAAATCAAATAAAATTTTATAGTTTAAATAATACCCATGAATATTGTGTAGATGTATTATATCCGGATTAATATTTTTAATCTGTTTAACGAAGTCTTTGGTTGCGTTTGTGGATCCAAGACCGTGTTTATCTGTAAGTCTGGTTTTAGCAACATGTAAATAGTTGCCAATTCTACTTTCGATTTTAATAAGGTTTGACCTGCTATTTCCGTCTTTTCGGCCATAGGCAATATAGCTTTCAAAACCTTTAGAAATAGCGAGTTCTCCTATTTGCTCAGCTATTCTACCAGTAGACCCATAGTTAACAACAGTGTTAATCTGTAATAATTTCTTCATAGAATAGCAATTCTCTTTCTTTAATGGTTAATTCATCACACTTTAAAAATACGCAGTTAACTCTAGTGGTAGTATTTGCCATGAATTAAATGGAAATAATTGGAACAATTTTTAAGGATATTTAGGCTATTTTTTGTGATGTTTTTGTATTAAATCATTGTAGATTTTAAGTTGATTATTTGGATTGTATTTGGTATCAATAGTATTAAAACAGGCTTTACGTATGGTTTCACGCTTAGTTTTTGAATTTTTCAACCATTCTTTAGTTTTACTGGTTAAATCTTCAAGGTTGTGTTGCTTAAAGAAAAACCCTGTGGACCCCTCTTCTATTGCTTCTACTTCTGGGCCTTGTTCAAAAATATTAGAGTGGGTAGCAACAGGTGTTCCATAACTAAGTGAATGAATAGCGGTTAGGCCCACGTTACCTGGTGAAATACACAAATCACTGTAATACAATAATTCGCCAAGTATTTCTTCATCATAGCACGCACCATAAAAATGAAAAGTTCCTATTTCTAGATTTTTTAAAGCTTCTTCTTTTAAACTTTTCATCATCTCACCTTTACCAATAAAAAGTAGGTTGATAGGTGTTTCAGTTTTTAGGTTTGCCGCAATTCTTATAAGGTAATGAAGTTTTTTCTCCTCGGTAAGTCTACCGATAAATACAATAGTGGGCAATTTATTATTTGCAAAAAAGTTATTTTTTTCGGCAGCTCCTTTCAATAACATTTTACGTTGTTCCAACTGCTTGTCATAATCCAATGAATTATAGAAGACATGAATATTATTTGAATCAAACCCAGATTTAGTCATTACTTTTTTGGCATGATTTTCATACACCAAATGAGCACTGCCTATTTTTAAATATGTTCTACGGAGAAGTGCTTTGAGTCCAACTTCATTACCATACATTCCATGCCCATAAATAACTACAGGTACAGATTTCAATCGGTAAATTAATAAAAGAATCCAATTACTGATTACTGCAAATTCACCAAGAAGAATAACAAGATTAGGTTTTGTTGTAAGACTATTCGAAATGACTCCTTTTTGCCAAATCAGAACCTTATTTTTGAACCAAACATTTTCTATTATCTTAAATTGGTCAGAATAATCTTTAAAGTAGTCATCATTAATAGCTATCTCCTTAATTCCGCTTTTTCCCTTTCCGTAGAAAAATGTCGTCTTAATAGATTGACTTTCTAAAATCCGTTTCCAAAGGTTTTTTCTATATAAGGGAGCTATATTTGTAATGTAATGTACTTGAGTACGCATTCAATGATTGTTACAAGGTTGTTTTATATTGCCTTACAAAATTGGACAAAAGTATTTTTATTCAGTTAACGTTTAATAAATGGTAATATTCTTCGTTAGTTGTAATATCTCATGAATTATTTTGAATTATGATAATAATCAACAGTGATGATTTTGGATATTCCAAATCTGTTAATAAGGCGATATACGATTCATTTCAACAAAACTTGATTAGTAGTACAACTGCTTTAGTGACCTTTAAAGAAGGTTTAGAAGATGCTATTGAATATGTAAAATTAGGCAAGATGCAAATGAATTCTATCGGAATTCACTTTAACCTTACTGAAGGAGAGCCAGTTACCGACAGCATTAAAAACAACTCCCTTTTTTGTTCGAACAATTTGTTTAATGGAAATGCTAGACAATCGTCTATTTTTTATTTAAACAAACAAGGAAAAGAAATGGTTTATAAAGAGCTAAAAGGGCAAATGTTAAGATTTATAGAAGCATTTGGTGAAAAACCAACTCATTGCGACAGTCATCATCATGTTCATACTGAATGGGCAATTGGAGAAATAGTCCAAAGAGTTGCCAAAGAGTTTGGAATTGAAAAAATAAGAATAAGTCGCAATGTTGGTGATGAATCAAATACAATCAAAAAAATATATAGACGACTTTATAACCTTAGAAATAGGTTAAAAGGTTATAAGGGTGTTCATTATTTCGGAGATATCGTAAATATGAAAAATATTAATTTTGAGGAGTCTAACAACTATGAAATAATGGTGCATTCTATTTATGGTGAAAAAGAAGCTAAGGAAGTATTGGATTTAGACTATTTAAATCTAGATAATAAATTAAAAGAATTGTTTAAAAAAGATACTTGGAAACTTAATTCTTATGCTGATATTTAAATTGATTCAAATAGCTGTTGCCATTGCCCAATAATTTTCTCTAGTTTGAATTCGTTTAATAAAGCAACTTGATTATGTGACATTTTTTGCCTCAATTCTTGGTTTTCTATTAAAGTTATAATTTTTTGCGCCATACCTTTTTTGTCTTCAAAAGAAATTAAAAAACCGTTTGATTCTTCTTTGATAATTTCATTTGGCCCAGTTAAAATGTCATAACTTATCAATGGAAGTCCTTTAGCCATACCTTCTAAAAGACTCATAGGGAAGCCTTCATATCTTGAGGTCATTACTAAAAACGCATAGTCGTTATAGCCTTCATATAAGTTAGAAGAATGTCCTTTTAGAATTAAATTGTTTTGAATGCCCTCATTTCGAATTTTATCCTTTATGGATCGTTCTTCATCTCCTTTTCCAAAAATGTGCCATTCCCATTCTGGATGGGCTTTAAGAACTTCTTTAGCTACATCCACAAGACCTAAAAAATTTTTTTGATAGCCTAGTCTTCCAACACTTATTATTCTTTTTGCTTTATTATTGTATGCTTTGGGGTTATCAAATAATTGTATGTCTATAGGATTGTAAATTTGGATTATTCTTTTTGCTGCTGAGTGTTCACTGTAATTTTTCTCATCTGTTTTTGTCAGCGGCACAACAGCATCTGCGAATCGCGCTGTAATTTTTTTCCCTTGTAATTCAAAACGATGATCACCATCTTGAAAAAAATTGGAATGATCCCAATAAATATGTTTGGTTTTACTCAGCATTGTTCCAAGCAAACCTAAAGGTCCAAATAGGGCCCCACAGCTTACAAGTATTTCTATATTGTTCTGTGTTATAATTCTATTCAATTTATAAGCACCACTAAAGATTCTTTTTTTTAATGGTTTTCTATCTTGAAAAAGTGAATGAAATTTAAGTGACGAACTCCAACCATACCCGTTACTTTTTGTATTCACGTAACTAATAATATGTATATTATATTGTGGATTATTTTGTAGTTGTTCAGCTATTATTGAGGTCACCCTTGCAATACCGCCTTCATTTGAAGCAGCTCCAAGCAAAAACCCAACGCTTAATTTATCTTGTTTCATTCAATATATTTTGTTGCCCTTGTTCAAGTTTTCTTATGGTTTGTTGTTGATAAGCAATCATGACAAAATGAAAGATCATTGCAAAAGAAAACTTATAAAACACATAAAAATTATTAAATAACGCAAAAACCAAAAAGAACAGAAACTGTACTTTAATCTCAGGATTTTGTTTGTTTCTTACAAATAGATTGAATGCTATGATTAAAGGACGTATAAAAATTATGATGACAAGAAACCCCGCTATTATGCCCTGTTCTGCAAAAGCTTCTATAAAAGAATTATGAGTAAAAAGTCCGTATTTACTATAAATAGGATATTGTCCAATACCAACCCCAGAAAACGGATACTGTAAAAAATATTCAATACCCTCTATCATGATATTCGTCCTTTCTTGACTGCTATCTTCTTTTACGCTAAGTCGTTTACTAAAATCAGATTGAAGTAATAAAATGGTAAACTGATAAATAGCTAAGACAATAGCAGCGATAGTTACAAGCGAAGTGGCAAGCTTTTTTAGTGGATTTTTATTCTCCGTTTTAAAGATAAACAACCAAAAAACTACATTTGATAATACAATAAATATCAAACCTGATCGCGATTGTGTTGCAAATGAAATCAAGATAAATATAATTGGAAAGATTGCTAAAGAAATTTTTGTAAACGGATTTTTATATTTTAAAAATAATATGAATAGCGAAATATTGGCAAAAAAGGAATAATAAGAATATGAATTTGCATTTAGCATGAATACATCTCTCAATAATTGGGAGCTACCCATTCCGATACCTAAAACAAAATTTCCATTTGTTACCATCACGATAAAAAGACCTGCAATAAGTAGGACATATCCAATATGAAACGCAACCTGAAAATCATTTTTTGATTGTGATAAACTTAAGGCGCAATATGCTCCCAAAATAGCACCTAACAAACGAGTCATGTTTGCAATCATTTCCGTGAGGTCACGATAATAAAAAAGGCCTATAAGCGATAAAAAGAACAGAAATATTAAGCAATAAAACTCTTGTTTCCTTAATAAATACTGACCTTTTTTTATACTTAGTGCCAAACCTATAATACTAAGTAGCGGCAGTAATCCATAGGTGCCAATTTTAGTGATTCCAAAACGCGGCCCTAATACAAAAAGCACTAAAATGGTGATTATAATATAACCATTTAGTGCTCTTCTAGAAATATTTTTATAACGTGAATAATTCATCTAAACATGGGTTCAACTACAAACAAAAGTAAATCAATAACCTTGTTTACTATCAAACGAAGTTCTTTTATTTAAATTTTAATTGGTATTTAATACCTTATTTATTCACTGTAAATGTAACGTCACTCCGATATCCCATCGAATCGAACAAAAGATGATATATTCCGCTGGATAGATAGTTTAAGTCAATTGTTTCTACTAATAAGTGGTTAGCATCAAATACCTTTTCAAAAACCACCCTAGAAGAAGCATCTACTATTCTTACTTGAACCAACTCGTTCATATAATTTTCAAGGTTAATATTTAAGTCACCCGCTGTTGGTACAGGGTAAATGATGAAACCATTAATATCTTCCAAGGGTTCAAGACCAGCTTCTACAAGAATGTCCATAGAGCCTTCGGCAGAGCATCCAGTTTCTAAATCCATATAGGTATATGTGACCGTATAGGTACCAGGACCTCTAGATGGGTCAAAATTACCAATCTTATTTGCCTCACCGCTCCACATACCACCAATTGGGGTAGCGGTCAATAATTGAATAGGATCATCTGTAGTGAATGGCCCAACTTGATCTAACATTAAATCAATATCACAAGGGTCTGTCACGATGATATCAATATTTGCTGTTTGAACACAACCTGCACCGTTATCAACGGTATAGGTGACATTATAGGTGCCAACACCAATACTGGGGTCAAAGGTACCGTCCGTTGAAGCGCCACCCCAGGTACCCCCGGCAGGATTTCCAATAAGGTTTACCGTTGCATCGGTCGTAAACAGAGGCCCAACTGGATCAATTGTCGGCAAATCGATACCGGCACAAGGATCACCAGGAGGAACGACCTCGATGGATATGGTGTCCGTTTTGATACAACCATTACCGAAATCAACGGTATAGGTCACATCGTAAGTGCCAACACCAATTGCAGGGTCAAAGGTACCATCGGTAGAAGCACCGCTCCAGTCACCACCGGCAGGGTTAGCATTTAAAGTCTGTATACCCGCATCGGTTGCAATGGCACCGACAGGATCAATGATAACATCTGCAGTACCGTCACAAGGGTCTGTCACGATGATATCAATATTTGCTGTTTGAACACAACCTGCAC
>CAYGUO010000031.1:19997-21125 GCA_964353095.1 uncultured Flavobacteriaceae bacterium
TTCCAATAAGGTTTACCGTTGCATCGGTCGTAAACAGAGGCCCAACTGGATCAATGGTCGGCAAAGCAATTCCATCACAAGGGTCATTTACAAGGATGGTTATCGTATCTGTTTGAATACAGCCAGCACCATTGTTAAAAGTGTATGATACGGAATAAGTTCCAATACCTAAAATAGATGGATCAAAGGTACCATCCGTTGAATCATCACCCCAAACACCACCAGCGGGTGTTGCTGTAAGTGTTTGCAAACCATCAAATGTAGTAAATGGCCCAACTGGATCAATCGACGGAGGTGTTACCCCATCACAAGGATCACCTGGAGGAACAACTTCTATCGTTATCGTATCAGATTTTATACAACCGTTTCCAACATCAACGGTATAGGTAACACTGTATGTACCTACCCCTATAGAAGGATCAAAATTTCCATCTGTAGAATCTCCGCTCCAGTCACCACCGGCAGGATTACCCACTAAGGTTTGAATACCAGCGTTTGTAGCTAAGGTACCAACAGGGTCAATTATTGCATCAGGAGTACCATCACAAGGATCCAACACTTCAATCGTAATTGTTTCTGTTTGAACACAACCCGCGCCGTTATTAATGGTATAGGTCACATTATAGGTTCCAACACCAACACTGGGATCAAAGGAACCATCTGTAGAAGCACCTCCCCAAACACCACCAATTGGAGTGGCAACTAGGGTTTGGATACCTTGATTATTAAAGAAGGGTCCAGCAGGATCTAAAGTTATTGCCGGTTCACCATCGCAGGGATCAGTCACGTCAATGACAAGTGTATCGGTTTGAACACATCCGAGGCCATCATCAACGGTATAAACTATGGTATAACTGCCTACACCTAAAGTTGCAGGGTCAAATTGGTCTGTAGCGGTTACTCCGTCCAATGTCCAAGAACCTCCAGCCGGATTTGCAGTCAGTGTTTGCACCGCATCGTTTATAGTAAAAGGGCCAACGATATCAATTACCGGAGCCGGTATACCATCACAAGGATCGGTTACTTCAATTACAAGTGTATCGGTTTGAACACATCCGAGGCCGTCATCAACAGTATAAACTATGGTATAACTGCCTACACCTAAAGTTGCAGGGTCAAATTGGTCTG
>CAYGUO010000031.1:21225-23101 GCA_964353095.1 uncultured Flavobacteriaceae bacterium
TAGTAAAAGGGCCAACGATATCAATTACCGGAGCCGGTATACCATCACAAGGATCAGTAACTTCTATAACAATATCAACAGTTTGAATACACCCAGCACCATTATCTGTGGTATAGGTAACATTGTAAGTACCCACCCCAAGAGCTGAAGGGTCGAAAGTACCATCAGCAGAGTCACCACCCCAAGTACCTCCAGCAGGAGTAGCTACAAGGTTTTGAACTCCGTCAGCAGTTGTAAATGGTCCAGCGGGGTCTAAGCTTGTTTCTGGTTCTCCAAGACAAGGGTTTGAAGCCTCACAACCAAAAACTTGCACTTCAGACATATGTAATATGCCGTCAGTAGCATTATTTAATTGAATACGTACATATCTCGCCTCTGCGATATATGGTATGGTAACATCAACACCAACTCCTCCATTATAAAACTGGTTGGTGACATTAGGGTCTATTAACAAGTCATTCAGGCTTGCGCCAGCTGGGAAGGGTATTGGAGATGATAGAATATAAAAATTACTGAGCCGCGTATATAAATCTGGCCTATCTCTATTGAAAATTCTAAGCTCTTCCAGATTTGCTAAAATACCTAAATCAATTTGCCACCAAGGCTGATTTTGCTCTCCTGCATCTAAGCCCGTGTGTTGGATAGGTGCATTAATAATTGAATTATTACCATTAATTGCGAATGATGCAGCATGGTTTGCTTCATCATCATTAAAAGTACTTGACTGGCTCGCCGTACCTACCAAGGCAAGGTTTTGAGTAGCAGAACACTTACTTACTTTAATATCAAAATCTTGTTGTTGTGTACAGCCATTATCTGTAACGGTGTACGTTACCGTATAAGTTCCAAGACCTAATGCTGAAGGGTCTATTTGGTTACCATTAATTACAGCAGTACCACTCCAAGTACCACCGGCTGGGGTAGCCACTAAACTATCTATACCATCAGTATCTAAGTATAGGCTAGGGGAGGTTAGTGCCGCTTCTGGAGAACATACAATTTCACAGCCAAAGACCTGTACTTCTGCCATGTGCAGAATTCGTGCAGGTTGATCCTCAATCACACCACGATCAAGTTGAATTCTTACATAGCGACCTTGGCTACCAATAGGAATAGTTTCTATATCTCCGGCAGCGCCATAAAATTTGGTCTGAAAGAGCGTATTGTCATTGATTAAATCATCCAATTCAGCGCCTGCTACAAATGGAGTGTCCGAAACAAAGACATAAAAGAAGTTTAAACGATTTTTATTGGCTTGTGTTGTTGTACCACCATTTCTGTTATGAATGACAACTTCATCAATATCTGCAAGAGAACCAAGATCTACTTGCCACCAAGCTGGTTCATCATTTAGAGCATCGCTAGTGTGCTGCAGATTAGCTGTTGTTCCAAAAGCATCAAAACCAACTAAATTACCATCTACGGCTAGGCCTGCAACGCCTTGATTAAAGGTTGTTGATTGCTCAGCATTTTTATTGACTGCAAGGTTGGTTCCTAAAGGATCGCATTTGGTTATTAGAATTTGTTTTTCCACGGTTTGAGAACAACCATCACCGTCATCATACGTATATGCTACGGTATAGGTGCCTGCGCCTAAAGTACTGGGGCTAAAATTACCGCCAGTATCAGCTGCACCACCAAAAGTACCTCCGGCAATGGTTCCGGTTAAAGTAACATCTCCATCAACATCTAAATAAGAGTCAGCACTTGTAATTGTAGCCACTTGACACGTATTTTCACAACCAAATACGCGTAATTCGCTAATATGTAAGGTACGGTTAGCTCCATTGGGAGGAAGCTCCAAACCAACATAACGACCAGCACTAGTAAAGAAGAAAGCTGCAAATAGTCAACGATTACCCCCCTATTTGAAATG
>CAYGUO010000032.1:0-23026 GCA_964353095.1 uncultured Flavobacteriaceae bacterium
GATTTATTGGCAGATGGACTTGTAGAGCCGACCGATATCGAGCTTTTTATCTGCAATGCCGATGGTTCTGAACTGAGACAGCTTACCTTTTTAGGCAACGCTAATTGGAGTCCGTTTTTTCATCCTTCAGGCGAAAAAATATTGTTCTCTAGTAATTTTGAAGCTGAAAAAGGCTTTCCATTCAACCTCTATTTTATTGATATTGATGGGAAAAATTTAGAGCGGGTTACCCATGGCGAAACTTTTGACGCTTTCCCCGTTTTTTCCAACGATGGGAAATATTTGGCGTTCTCAAGTAATCGTAACAATGGCGGCACCCGCGACACAAATTTGTTTATTGCAGAATGGCAAGATTAATCTTCTTTTTGTAAACGGTCTCGTTCCTTTTTGTCAATTTCTTTTTGATTGTCAGATAAACGGAAGTTTCCAAAATTATAGGTAAAACCAACTCGAACAAATTGGGTCTCCGGTTGTACAAAGGAAAAATTATTTTGGTTTAGTTATTGAGACGTATAGGTTCCATTGGCTTCACCCAAAAGATCTTCAACACCCAAGGAAATTACTGCTCTATTGTTCCACAGCGTTTTCCTTAACCCAACCGTAAGATTGGTAACTGGTGATTGAATATAAGATCCAAAAAGTAAGTTTGACATATGACTAAAAGTGAACTCTCCCGTAAGTGTGCCGTCACCAGAAAGTGTCAAATAATTAGCTAAATAAACATAAAAACCATCAACTTCATTGGTAAATTCCTGATTCCCGCTCTCAACCGCCAAAAAAGTTTCGTCTTCATGAAAGATAGATACGTATGCATACACAAACCAAGGGTCTGTTATACTCTTGCTAATTGTAAAATCAAGCCCGTATGATTTGCTAGCCAAAACATTTTGTTTTAATTCGCGCAAAGTTTGTGCATCATTATCTTGAAAAACAAGGTTTCTGCTTATATAGTTGCCATTGTCCCGATAATAAAAATCAATAAAAAACTCACTGTTCAATGTGTAGTTTAAATTAAAGTTATTGGTAATATTCGGCTGAAGAGTAGGGTTGCCTTCTTCAAAATCATTTTCATTGAAAAAATATCGAAAAGGGTTTAGGTCGTTATATCTTGGTCGTTCTACATTACGTCCATAATCAAAAGCAAAACTATGTTTGTCTGATGGGGAATAGAGCAAATAGGCAGATGGAAAAGGTTCAAAAAACTGTTGCGTATTGGTTTCGCCTAAAGTCAGCGAATTTCCTAAAGCATCTGTATATTCTCCTCTGACCCCCAATTTCATAGAAAATTTTTCCCAGTTTTTAACAAGGCTTAAATAGGCTGCGTAGATTTTTTCGTCATATAGAAAATTATCTGATAAGCCTTGATTAACATTTTCGTCAGAACCCAAGAAGTTTGAAAAATCAATAATACTTTCTGAATTGACCGAAGAAATTTTAGCTCCTGTTTCTATGGAAGCATCTCCAAGCGGAGTTGAAAAATCTAGCTGCCCAGCAATAATGTCTATCGTTTGAAAAGCATTGGTCTGAAATCCGAAATTTCTTAAAAAATCACCACTGGCATTAAAATAATTTGAAAGAATATTTTGCTTAGAAGTTTCGTCATATCGGGTATAATGTCCATTCAATGACAATGATGCGCCTGGTTTTTTTAGTTTATGCACATAAGACAAATCAAACGCTAAATTAATATTGTCTTCATCACCAAAGTTACTAGTTGCAAAAGTAGAGTCTATTTGATTCTGTGCATTGGCAATCGTAGCCTCCAAATTTCTATCCCATTGCTGATTATTGTTAAATAAAAGATTCGAGGTAATGTTTATTGCGTTGCGATCATCAATGTCATAGTCAAGAGTGGTATTTACATTATGTGCATCAGAACGGGAAACTTTTTCATCTTGCGTGGACCATCTGGAATAAACAGTATTATCGGTATCAAAAAAGTTGATTCCCTTTTCCTGTCGTAGATTGTCTTTTCTGGGATTATAGGTATAATTGGCAAACAAGTTCAATTTTTCTGTCTTAAAATATTGGCTGGTACCTATACTATACTTAGGATAAATGGCTTGCGTGTAAACACCGTTAACACTCCCTTTGTAGCCAGGCACAATATTCTTGCTGGTAACTATATTTAAAATGGGACCGGAAGCCGCTTCATATCTTGCCGGAGGATTGGGGATAACCTCCACAGATTTAATGTTTACCCCAGATAAACCTTCCAACAAATCACGAACCTCTTGTCCACTGAGCTGCACCTTTCGGTCGTTAATGTAAACCGTGGCACTTTGACCTCGAATTTGTAGTTCTTCTTGATTGACAATAACCCCTGGGGTGCCCTTTAAAATATCCCAAGAGCTTCCTTGGGAAACTACTGTGTTTTCCACATCAAACACCAATCTATCAGCCAATCTTTTTACTATTGGTTTTTTTGCTGTAACGACCACTTCATCCAAGTTTTCAACTTCAGAGGGTATAATTAAAGCCCCTAACTTTACACTCTGTCTAATATCTAGAGCCAAAGGTTTTGAGCCTCTACCTACATAACTGGCTTGTAATAAGTATAGTTCAGGTGTTACTTCTTTTAATATAAAAACCCCATTGTCATCTGCGGATGTACCTTTTACAAAAGTGGAATCAACAGAGCTTAGCAATAAAATAGTTGCAAAAGGAATGACTTCGTTATCGCTATTGACGACCTTTCCTGAAATCTCAAAAGTCTGCGCTGAAGCGTTTGCACACACAAAAAACACCATAAAAATGGTAAGCAGTACGTTTTTCATTCAATGTTTGGGTTCTACCTCAAATCTAAGAAAATATTTTAGACCAGACTTTTGTATTTCTTTAAGCAGCAGGGCAAAAGAACTATATTTGCAATCTCTATGAAAAAGATTCGAAATTTTTGCATAATAGCACATATTGACCACGGCAAAAGCACCTTGGCCGATAGGCTATTGGATTTTACTGGCTCCGTAACTGAACGTGAAAAACAAGACCAGTTGCTCGATAGTATGGATTTGGAGCGCGAACGCGGTATTACCATTAAGAGCCATGCCATTCAGATGGAATATACCTATAAGGGCGAAGAGTATATCTTAAATTTAATTGATACGCCCGGCCACGTCGATTTCTCGTATGAGGTTTCTCGCTCTATTGCAGCGTGTGAAGGTGCTTTATTAGTGGTTGACGCGGCTCAAAGTATTCAAGCACAGACCATTTCAAATTTATATTTGGCCTTAGAGAATGACTTGGAAATCATACCCGTATTGAACAAGGTTGATTTACCAAGCGCAAGCCCAGAAGAGGTAACGGATGATATTGTTGATTTATTGGGCTGTAAGCACGAAGAGGTGATTCCTGCAAGTGCAAAAACAGGTATTGGAATCGAGGAAATTCTAAGTGCTGTTATCGAACGTATTCCCGCTCCTACGGGAATTATTGACGAGCCCTTACAGGCTTTGGTTTTTGACTCCGTTTACAATCCTTTTAGAGGCGTTGAAACTTATTTTAGGGTCATTAATGGAGAAATCAAAAAAGGACAAAAAATAAAATTTGTAGCAACCGATAAAAGTTATTTTGCGGATGAAATAGGCACCTTAAAACTTACGCAACACCCCAAGCAGGTTATTTCTGCCGGTGATGTTGGGTATTTAATTACTGGTATCAAAGACGCTCGCGAAGTTAAGGTCGGTGACACGATTACAGATTCAGCTAAACCTACAGTAAATCCTATTGCTGGTTTTGAAGATGTAAAACCTATGGTTTTTGCGGGTATTTACCCAGTAGATACAGAAGATTTTGAAGAGCTACGTTCTTCTATGGAGAAGTTACAGCTCAATGATGCGTCCCTTGTTTTTGCACCTGAAAGTAGTGCTGCGTTAGGTTTTGGCTTTCGTTGTGGGTTTTTAGGAATGCTGCACATGGAAATTATTCAAGAGCGTTTAGAGCGTGAGTTTGACATGACCGTTATCACTACGGTGCCAAACGTAAGTTATCATGCATTTACTAGAAAAAACCCTGAAACACCCTTAATTGTAAATAATCCGAGTGATTTACCGGATCCCTCTACGATTGACCGTGTTGAAGAACCCTATATCAAAGCAACGATTATCACAAAGTCCGATTTTGTAGGTAATGTAATGTCGCTTTGTATTGATAAAAGAGGTCAAATTACCAATCAAACCTACTTGACCACCGAACGTGTAGAATTAAGTTTTGATATGCCCTTGGCAGAAATTGTTTTTGACTTTTATGACCGTCTAAAAACCGTTTCAAAAGGGTATGCCTCATTTGATTACGCTCCAATAGGGATGCGCACCTCAAAACTCGTTCGTGTAGATATTTTGCTAAACGCACAGCCTGTTGATGCCCTGTCTGCTTTAATCCATGCAGATAATGCGGTTCATATTGGTAAAAAGATGTGTGAAAAACTGAAAGAACTGATTCCAAGACAACAGTTTGATATTCCCATTCAAGCCGCTATTGGCGCCAAGATTATTTCTAGGGAAACTACAAAAGCGCTTCGTAAAGACGTAACGGCAAAGTGTTATGGGGGTGATATTTCACGTAAAAGAAAACTATTGGAAAAGCAGAAAAAGGGGAAGAAACGAATGCGTCAAGTAGGCAATGTAGAAGTGCCCCAAGAAGCCTTTATGGCAGTGCTAAAGCTAAATGATTAAACCAAAAAAGCACTAGTGATAATCATTAGTGCTTTTTTGGTTACTATTGTACAGGTTGATACTACCCTTGAAGGCTTGGACAGCCTTCTTCAAGTGCCCTAACATATTCTTCAGGAGAAACTCCGTCTAAATCTTCCGCGGATAAGGTCTCCGTCTGTCCCTCTACCGTTACGGAAACGGTTCCGTCGCCATTATCACAAGCCTCTGTTGTAATCGCTGTGCCTAAAAAATCAATGCTACAAGTTGCACAATTTTGCTCATCATCATCATTTGAACATCCTATAAAAGCAAAATTAACTACTAGTGCTAGGCCCATTATTATCTTTCTCATAATTTGAAATTAAATTGGTTATTTTATCTAAAGGAAAGGTGGTTTTTGTCCTTAGTAAAACAATTGTGGTAAAAGGCTGACTTTAAGCTGTGGAATAGTAATAAGCTGTGGTTGGCTTTTAAAAACGCTAGTTATCTTCTTGGTCAAAATCAAACACTTTTCCTAAGTAGACCAATTTATAGCCTTCTTTGACATCATAGTTTTCTTTGCTAAAGGCGGATATAATTTTTAAATCCCCTTTGGCATCTTTTAAAAAGAGCGGAATAATATCATTGTCTGCCTTGGTAATTTCAATAAGACCGGTATAGTGTTCTTTGTCTGTTAATTCAATTTCATTGATGGAAGGGTACTTGCGAGCCGCATCGGTGAGCTTGATAAAGTCGTCTGTATGTGAAAAAAGTCCTTCTTCCGGATTGTTTTCTGGGTCGTTCATTTCGTCGCTATTGACCAATCTAAAAGCGCCGTTCTCACCAAACTGTTTTTTGAATTTATCAATCGCGAACTTATTAATATCTGAGTTTCCTGTAAGCGCCATTAAAAATCCCATATCGTTCAACTCAATATTGTCCGTTAGCGAATCAGAAAAAATATTAGCGGTCATGGCCTCTATACCCAATTTTTTAGCTTTATCAATATTTGTTTGGTTGTTGTCAATTAAGACGACATGTCTATTGTTCTTTTTCAAGTAACTTCCTATTAAGCGTGATACTTTAGAAGCTCCTATGATTAATATTCCTTCAGATTTGGTCAAAAACACTCCAACAATTTTGGCAAACATTCGTGCCGTAGTAGCATTTAAAAGTACTGTTCCCAAAACAATCATAAATACCAAAGGAGTAATATATTCAGCTCCAGGCTCACCCTTAGCCAATAGTTTTGAGCCGAATAATGATGCGATACCTGCCGCAACAATCCCTCGTGGCCCAACCCAGCCAATAAACATTTTTTCGTTAAGTTTTAAATCCGACCCCTGAGTGCTCAAAAACACCCCCAACGGACGAATCAAAAAGACGACAATAGCAAACAAAGCCACCGTCTGCCAATTATATAACAACTCCAAATCACTAATATTGATATTCGCGGCCAAGAGAATAAAAAGAATGGAAATCAAAAGAACGCTCAAAGATTCTTTAAAATACAAAAGCTCCTTTAAGTTAGGAAGGTTCATGTTGCCCATTACCATACCCATCACCACCACGGCTAATAGCCCAGACTCGTGCGCAAAAACATCCGATTCCACAAAAACCAAAAGCACTACTGAAAGGGATACCACGTTCATTAAATAATGTGGAATCAAATTCTTTTTGATAGCGAAGGCTAGGGCGTGCGCAAACGTAAAGCCAAATGTGGTACCAAACAATAGAATCTTTCCGAAATCGATTAGGGCAGTTTGGGTATAACCGCTACCCTCACCCACGCTGATAAATTCAAAAACCAAAACCGCAACTAAAGCGCCAATGGGATCAATCAAAATTCCTTCCCATTTAAGTACGGTGGAAACATCTTTTTTAAGCGGAATGTTTCTAAGTATAGGTGTGATTACCGTAGGCCCGGTAACGATAATCAATGCAGAGAACAAAAATGATATTTGCCATGAAAGTCCAAAAAGATAATGCGCGCCAATACCTGCGCCAAAAAAAGTAACTACAGAGCCAACCGTTATCAGTTTTGTAATGACCGGGCCTACAGTAGCAATCTCTGCACGCTTTAATGTAAGACCTCCCTCAAAAAGAATAATGCTAATTGCCAGTGAGACAAAATAGTACAGCCCATCCCCTGGGAATAAACCTTTTTCACCGTTCCAAATTGGCTCAATAAGTTTTGCCCCATCTTCGGTATAAAGTGTGGCAATTGGCCCAACCAATAAACCTATTAAAATCAACGGTAAAATGGCTGGCAACTTTAAACGCCAAGCCACCCATTGGGCGATTATTCCTAAAATAATTATTCCGGCTAGTTCTAGCATTTAATTGAGTTTTGGTAAAAATAACAATTAAAATGAATGCCTAGCGCCTAACGATC
This sequence comes from uncultured Flavobacteriaceae bacterium, assembly GCA_964353095.1. Taxonomy (GTDB): domain Bacteria; phylum Bacteroidota; class Bacteroidia; order Flavobacteriales; family Flavobacteriaceae; genus Croceitalea. Next base: position 7,027 of record CAYGUO010000032.1, read on the forward strand.
CCTCATGGTCAATCTTAGCACGGAACAGGCCGATTTTTCCGTAAACTTATCCTTACCGGTTCCAAACATGATACTGATCCAATTGTCTTTCTGTGGAGTGCCAAGAATAAGCAAATCAAAACTCGCTGATGCCTTTGAGATTGCATTGATGGGCTCGTCATCTTTTTGGATGATGACCATACTTTGAGTGTCCACTTTTTGTAATAGTTTTTTTGAATGTTGCTCCATCGCATTGATATCTTCCCAATCTGTTTTCTCTGGAACAACATGTAAAAGTGTCAAAGAAGCATTGTAAAAGGCGCATATTCTATCGGCTACCGCAATGAAATTTTTATCCCTTCTGCCGGGCCTCAACGCCAATAATACTTTGCCAATATACCGTACGCCATCATCTTTAAACAGGGCAAAATCAGAGTTGATATGAGTCAAGAGCCAGCCAATTGGATTACTGACCAAAATACCACTGTGCGCCCGTCCGTTCCAACCCATTACCAACCAATCACAATGGGTTTGATTGCTTAGCTCATGTATAGTATCTGAAATTTCATGAGTGACAGCTGCTTCAAAATCAACTTCTATTTTTTGTGATGAAGCAAGTCTGGATATTCTTCTGTTCAATGATGCTATTCTGGGGTTCTCTTCCACCATGGCATCCAAAAAAGTCTGGTTTGGTACTTCAGTAACATTGACCACTTGTATTTTCTGTCTTTTATTTATTGCAGCAGCTATTTCAACAAGCATTTCGGGAGACCGCTCATTGCCCAGCAACGGTACCACAACCCCTGCATCAGAAGCCAACTGCCCATCTAAATTTTGTAAACTGGCCTCTTGGTTGCTTCTATAGGATATCGCTGCATTCCTTTTTTTCTTATAGAGCAAATACAGCGCTGGGCGATGCCCATATTTTCTGAGAATACCCGTTCTGGTAGCATTTTTTCCAAAAAAATAGTACACTACAAAACCCAATAGAAATATGGCCAAAATAGCAATCAAAGGGCCAAGCCCTAAAAAAACAAGCAATGCGATTCCGCTAAAAATTCCAAATAACTGAACAAACGGATACAGGGGGGAACGATATGGCGGTTTGTACCATTGTGCCGATGTTTCTCGCAAAACGATAACACAGGCATTGACCAAAATAAACATCATAACCATAAAAGCACTGGCTAGTTTTGCAATTTTCTCCACATCAAGAAAAAGAATAACCATCGCCATTAAAAAACAGGTCATGATTATGGTCACTACTGGTGTTAAATACTTAGGATGTATTTTACCCATAAATTTTGGAAGTAGTTGATCAATCGCCATGGCGAAAGGGAAGCGTGATGCGGCCAAAACACCGGAGTTTGCCATTGAAATTAAGGTAATAACGCCCACTCCCGCAGCAATATATCCCACGATGTCACCACCAAGTAGTTTTGAAATGGTATATATAGGGTTAATATCACTTTTAAGAATACTCAATGGAATATTTCCTACTAAAACAAAAGCGACAGAAACATAAATCAATGTCATTATAAAAAGCGACAAAATCATTGCCCTAGGCAAATTAACTCCCGGATTTTTAATCTCGCCCGCAATTGCAGCAACTTTAGTCACCCCTGCATACGAAATATAGACAAATGCAACGGTTGAAAACAAGCCCATCTTACCATTAGTTAAAAAGGGTTCTAACAATTTGGGTGAGGTTTGCGGTAATCCAAACAATAAAATAAGCGCTAAGGTGACAAGACTAATGGTCACGATAACTATTTGCACTTTGCCCACTTTTTTCACCCCCATAATGTTCAAGAACAAAATCAGGGTCAAAAACAAAATAGCTACATATTTGGTTAGTTCTGGTGCTATACTGACCAAAATAGACAGATATGCCCCAAAGCCTACTAAGGCAAAAGCACTTTTAAACAAAAGTGAGAGCCATAAGCCAATACCTGCAATTGTTCCGAAAAATGGGCCAAACGCACGTTCAATGTACACGTAGGTTCCGCCAGAAGAAGGCATTGCTGTAGCGAGCTCCGATTTAGATAAAGCCGCTGGCAAAATACATATTGCTGCTAGTAGGTAAGCCAACCATAAAGAAGATCCTGTTTTGGCAGCTGCCAAACCTGGAAGCACAAAAATACCACTGCCTAACATTCCGCCGATACTAATAGCGATTACTGAAGTTAAGGATAAGCTGCGTTCTAACTTTTTCAATTGTGTTTGGAATAAGGGCTAAAAGTAAGTTTTTTGAAACAATAACCTAATTCGCAATGTTTGCCTACCTAAAAAGGGAAGTTAGGGTAGCATTTTTTTTAATAACAAGGTAATACGTCTAATTTCTGTTAAAAAACGACTAATAAAACAGTGTTATTAAGACAAGTACAACTTGCTTTTATTATTTTGTGTGCCATTTTGATTTTTAATGAAAGTATACCCCGTTGAAACAGGAAATTTTAAGTTAGATGGAGGCGCCATGTTCGGTGTCGTACCCAAAACCATTTGGTCAAGGACAAATCCTGCGGACAACAATAATTTAATTGATATTGGTGCGCGCAGTCTTTTGATTGAAAACAGCAACAAACTCATTCTTATTGATACGGGTTTGGGCAACAAACAATCGGAAAAGTTTTTTAGTTATTACCACCAATGGGGAAATCATTCCCTAGATACTTCTTTGAAAAAACTAGGGTTTCACCGAGACGATATCACTGACGTTTTTATGACCCATCTCCATTTTGATCATTGCGGTGGCAGTGTGATGTGGAACAAAAACCGAACTGGTTACGAACCCGCTTTTAAAAACGCCCTGTTTTGGACAAATGAAGCGCATTGGAAATGGGCAACGGAACCAAATGCTAGGGAAAAAGCTTCTTTTTTATCAGAAAACCTCTTGCCTATGCAAGAAAGTGGGCAATTGCGATTTATTGACCGCCAAAATAAAACGTTTCTTCAAGACTCCCCATTGGGCTTTGACATCTTATTTGTGGACGGCCATACCGACAAACAAATGATACCACACATCAAATACAAAAATAAAACCTTGGTGTTCATGGCAGATTTGTTGCCCACCGTTGGGCATATTCCTTTGCCATACGTGATTGGTTATGATACACGTCCATTAATTACCCTTGAAGAAAAGAGTCTCTTTTTGCAAAATGCAGTAAAAGAAGAATATATGTTGTTTTTTGAGCACGATGCACATAATGAATTGTGCACGCTCAAAAACACGGAAAAAGGGGCAAGGCTCAACACTTTACATACTTTTAATGAAATATTTAATTAAAACACTAATCACATTTTTATGATAACGATACACTCTAAATCATTTTTTACCCTTGTAGGGTCTAGTCTTTTTCTAATGGGTTGCGGCGCAACGGCGCTCATCTCTACCCCTGTTGAAAATATTGACACCGTTCCTTTAAAAATCACCGAACTGAGTGATTCAGAGAAAAAAACTTGGGGACATGCTGATTTAATTTTAGACACTATCCCTGGAATGAGCGTTGATAAAGTCTATCGTGAGCTCATCGGCAACAAAAAAGGTGAAACCGTAATTGTCGCTGTTTTAGACTCTGGAATGGATTTAACCCATGAAGATCTTGACGGAGTTTTGTGGACGAACAAAGGTGAGCGTGCCGGAAACGGGAAAGATGACGATGGTAATGGCTATATAGATGATATTCACGGGTATAATTTTTTAGGCGAATCGTATAATGAGCAACTGGAATATGCCAGAATGCTGCGCCTTAATATTGGAGATGCTTCTGATCGGGCAAAAGCGCAAATGCAATTAGATAAAGATTACCCTAAAGCACTGCAGAACAAACAGCAATATGAGCAAATTCTACAAGCAGTTTCGAATGCTGATGCAGAAGTGAAAAAGGCCCTAGGAAAAGATGCTTATACCAAAGAAGAGTTGTTGGCCATGAAACCAACCACAGAACAATTGCAACAGAGTGTTTCTATATTAACGCAAATGTACCAGTATGAAGACTCCATTGATTCGGTAATCAAAGATCTCAACGACGGTCTCACTTATTTCAGTGAGCGTTTAAATTACAACCTCAACAAAGATTTTAATGGCCGTGATATTGTGGGTGATGATCCTTATGATTTTAACAGCCGCGGCTATGGTAACGGAAATCCGCAAAATCGCATGGAAGACGAAAGCCATGGCACGCACGTAGCAGGTATCATCGCTGCCGAACGCAATAACGGTAAGGGTGTAAATGGTGTGGCGAAAAATGTAAAATTGATGAGTATTCGTGCCGTTCCAAATGGTGATGAATATGATAAAGATATCGCATTGGGCATTCGATATGCTGCTGATAATGGTGCAAAAATTATCAATTGTAGTTTTGGAAAATCATTTTCACCCAATGCAGAATGGGTGTATGAAGCTATTCAGTATGCAGCTTCAAAAGATGTCCTCATTGTTCATGCTGCCGGTAACGATGGCAATGATTTGGATGATAACGAAAACACTAATTTTCCGAATGACCATAAATATTCTGGCAATGAAATTAGTGATAACGTCATCACAGTTGGTGCTTTAGCCCCTTCTTATGGGTCTAAAATGGTCGCCTCGTTCTCAAACTATGGAAATGCCAACGTAGATGTTTTTGCCCCTGGCGATAAAATTTATTCTACCATGCCCAATAATTCTTATGAGTTTCAAGGTGGAACCTCAATGGCTGCCCCTGCTGTGGCCGGTGTTGCCGCTTTAATAAGATCTTATTATCCAAACTTGTCTGCTGCACAGGTGAAGAAGGTGTTAATGCAATCTGGCCTTAGCTCTAAAGCTGCTGTTATTTTATCAGGTGATGCCGATAATTCCAAGTCTTTTTCACAAGCTTCAAAATCTGGAAAAATGGTAAACGCCTATAATGCGCTACTTTTGGCGGAGAATATTTCAAAAGGAAAAATGACACTTGATTATAACGCTGAATAATGATAAACCTAGCTAAAAAAATTGTTTTTGCCCTTTTATGTGGGGTAACTTCTTTAATCGCCCAGAACAACACTTCTTACTGGCAACAGCATGTAGACTATAGCATGGAGGTTAACATGGATGTTAAGACCTATCAATATGATGGGGTTCAAAAATTGGTTTACACCAACAATTCGCCAGAAACTTTAAACAGGGTATACTACCATTTGTATTATAATGCCTTTCAGCCCGGAAGTGAAATGGATGTTAGGTTACAAACCATTAAAGATGGTGATAAACGGATGATGTCTGAGGGCAAAAGCCGTATCGCTACGCTCTCTGAAAATGAAATGGGCTATCTCCATATCACTTCTTTAACCCAAGATGGTGCTAAGGTATCTTATAATGAAGAGGAAACTATTTTGGTGGTTGATTTAGCAAAGCCAATTCCGCCAGGTGGTAAAACCACTTTTGATATGACTTTTAAAGGCCAAGTCCCTTTGCAGATACGTCGTTCTGGTCGCAATAGCTCGGAAGGTGTTGCCCTTTCCATGAGTCAATGGTTTCCAAAAATGGCAGAATATGATTTTGAAGGATGGCACCCAAACCCTTATATAGCGCGTGAGTTTCATGGTGTTTGGGGTGATTTTGATGTGAAAATAACCATCGATAAAAATTATACCATAGGCGGCACTGGGTATTTACAAAACCCAAATGAAATTGGGCACGGATATGAAACTCCTGGCACTAAAGTGAGAACAAAGGGCAAGACCTTAACTTGGCATTTTAAAGCCCCCAATGTGCATGACTTCATGTGGGCGGCCGATGATGAATATGTGCATGATACGGTTAAGGTCGAAAACGGGCCAACGCTTCATTTCTTTTATAAAGACAAGCCTGAGCTTGCGGAAAATTGGAAAAAACTACAACCAAAAACGGTTGCTTCAATGGAGTTTTTTAGCAAAAACATAGGGCAATATCCTTATGAACAATACTCTGTTATACAAGGTGGTGACGGCGGTATGGAATATGCGATGAGCACTTTGATTACCGGAGAAAGAAAGTTTGGAAGTTTAGTGGGTGTTATGGTACATGAGATGGCACATTCTTGGTTTCAGCATATTTTGGCTACCAATGAATCTAAACACTCTTGGATGGATGAAGGGTTTACCTCGTTCATTAGCAGCTTGTGTATGAACGAAATTATGGAACAAGGAAAGGAAAATCCGTTTGAAGGGTCTTATAGAGGTTATTACGCTTTGGTAAAATCAGGAAAAGAACAACCTCAAACCACCCATGCAGACCGATATGATCTCAATTTTGCCTACGGCGTTGCCGCATACAGTAAAGGGGCTGTTTTTCTTTCTCAATTAGGTTATGTTGTTGGTCAAGATAAGCTGATGGAAACAATAAGAAAGTATTACGAAGATTTTAAGTTTAAACATCCCGTGCCCAATGATATTAAAAGAACCGCTGAAAAAGTTTCTGGTCTTGAACTGGAATGGTATTTGACCGATTGGGCAAAAACCACCAACACTATTGATTATGGCATCAAAGAAGTGGTTGCAGAAGGCAATAAAACCAAAGTCGTTCTTGAACGAATTGGTTTAATGCCCATGCCATTGGATATTTTGGTAGTTGATGCAGATGGAAATCAAGAAACGTATTATGTGCCATTACGTATGATGCGCGGAGAAAAAGCAAACCCTTATCCGGCTTTAAAAAGAACGGTTGCCGATGATTGGGCCTGGGCCTATCCAACGTATGAGTTGATTATTGACAAGCCACTAGCGTCTATTGCCGGGCTTTTGATTGACCCTTCTAAACTTATGGCAGATGTTAATCAAGAAAACAACACCTATCAGCCTGAATAATGTAAGACTATAGTATGTCACATCCGTTTGGGATAACATATTCTCAAACGGATTTTTTATTTTTATCCTATGGATTTTTCCTTTCCGAAAGAAGAAAAGCTTAAAAATGAAAAGCATATTGAACAGCTTTTTAAAGAGGGAAAGCACGTGAATAACTTTCCGCTCAAGCTCATTTTTCTAAAAACCCCCTTGCCTGATGCCGTTCGCATCAAGACCATGGTCGTTGCGCCAAAGAAAAGTTTTAAAAGTGCCGTTAAACGCAACCGTATCAAAAGGCTTTTACGAGAAGCCTATCGCCTAAACAAGCATTTGGTTTTTAACAACATTGAGGGAAGTTTTGCGTTCGCTATTGTATATCTTGGTAAAGAAATGCCCAACTATCAACTTGTTGATGAAAAAATGAAAGTGCTTTTAGAAAAGTTTATTAAAAAAATATCTCATGAAAAGGTTTAGTGCAAAGCATATTTTAATACCAGTTTTTGCTGTGTTCTTTTTGTTTGCAAGCTCTAGTTTTAAAAGCGATTTTTTTGAAATCGCAAAACAGATTGAAATTTTTACCACGCTGTTCAAAGAGCTTAACATGAATTATGTGGATGAGACCAATCCGGCTGAATTGATGGACTCTGCCATAAAAAACATGTTGAATGAACTAGACCCTTATACGCGTTTTTTAAACGAACAAGATGTGGAAGGGTATAAGATTAAAAATGCTGGAGAATATTCTGGTATTGGGGCATTGGTCCGTTCTTATGATGACAGGCTGCTCATCGTAGAACCTTACAAAGATTATCCTGCGGACAAGGCGGGTCTTAAAGCGGGTGATGAAATTATTCAAATAGGCGACATCAAAGTGGCAGATTTTGATGATAATGCCAGTGAGCTCTTAAAAGGGGCAAACAATACTGATGTGAACATCACCTTTAAAAGACAAGGACAAACCAAAACTGCAACAATCAAAAGAGAAGGTGTTGAGGTTGACGCTGTGCCATACTACCACATGGTTGATGATAAAACTGGATATATCGTGCTTTCAAGATTCAATAGAAAAGCTTCCGGTCAAACCAAATCTGCCATGCAAGACTTAAAAGGGCAGGGTGCAGAACGTTTGATTTTAGATTTAAGGGGTAATCCTGGAGGTTTATTGACGGAGGCAATTAATGTCACCAATTTATTTGTTCCCAAAGGCAAGCTAATTGTTACAACAAAATCTAAGGTCAAAAAATTCAATCAAGAATACAAAACAAAAAATCAGCCCGAAGATTTAGAGATACCCTTGGTTGTTTTGGTCAATGGAAGTAGTGCTTCTGCCAGTGAAATTGTATCAGGTGGATTGCAAGATTTAGATCGCGCCGTAGTTATGGGGGCGCGCAGTTTTGGAAAAGGTTTGGTGCAACGGCCTTTAAAACTAACGTATGGCACCCAATTAAAAGTTACTATTTCAAGGTATTTCACTCCCTCTGGAAGGTGTATCCAATCTTTGGATTATTGGAATCGTGATGATGATGGCAAGGCCGTAAAAACAAGTGAATTCAAACAGTTCAAAACAAAAAATGGGAGAATAGTTGAAGATGGCGGCGGTGTTATGCCAGATATTGAAATCGCTTCCGCTAAAGCAAATGCACTTACAACGGCATTGATGGAAAACAACATCATTTTTGATTTTGCAACAGACTTTTATTTTCAAAATCAATTCTCAAGTACCGATGATTTTTCCTTTTCTGCTGCTGATTATTCCAGTTTTAAAAAGTTTGTAGAAGGAAAGGATTTTACTTTTCAAACGGAAACCGAAAAATTGCTTGAAGATGCATTGAACAAAGACGATAGTTTATTGGGTTCTGATGTTCAAAACAAATACAAAGACTTGCTTTTAGCTGTTAACAAAGGCAAAATTTCAGCTTTAGATTCTTATGAAACCGAGATTTCTAAAAAGTTGGAAGATGAGATTATCAAACGCTATTTTTATCGTGATGGTTTATATGACTATAACCTAAAACATGACGATGCGATTTTGACCGCGGCAGAGCTTTTGTCCAACCAAAACAAATACTTGAGTATTTTAAAGTAAACTATCTTTTAGGGGCGGCCTCCAAAACATACCTTGGAAAACACCTTAAAAATAGCTAAACAGGCGCCGAAGCATTTAAATCTCTATTATTACGTATTCTTTATCAATTTAAAGAGGGTTACCATAATGTTTTTACCAAAGCTTTTACACATCCCTATTTTTACGAGAGCTTTACTTTGTTTCTTTAGCTTCGCATTAGCATGCTTAACCATAAGCGCGCAAAATACTTTTCCAAAGGGAACTATAATCGATTCTGTTCTAGTGGGTAATACTAAAAACGAAACCTTTGCGCTTTATCTTCCTGCGTCTTATGAACCAAGCGCATTAAGTTCCGTTATTTTTGTTTTTGAACCCGCGGCTAGAGGTCGTGTTGGAATTAGCCCCTTTCTTGAAGTTGCAGAAAGATATGGGCATATTATTATTTGCTCCAACAGCTCTAAAAATGGTTCCATGGAACTCAATTTTCAGATTGCCAACCGTTTGTTCGATCACGTTTTCAACAGCTTTAATATTAAAGAAAATGAAATGTTTGTGGCAGGATTTTCCGGAGGTGCGCGCCTGGCAACCTCAATTGCAGTGCTTACCGACCAATTTAAAGGAGTTGTCGCCGTAGGGGCAGGATTTTCGGCCGTTCCCTCCTATTCCCCTTCAACCCAAAAGTTTATGTATGCCGGTATTTGTGGCAATGAGGATATGAATTTTCTTGAAATGCAAAACAACAAGGCCTTTTTAAACAGGCTTAACTTTTATAATTCCCTTTTTACCTATAACGCTGGTCACCAATGGCCTCCTCAAAATCAAATCAACAGGGTTTTCAGTTGGTTTTCAGTTGAAAAAAATAGCACTGAAAGCTATACATCGGCCTTAGAAGAAACTACGGTGTACGAGAAAAACAACGAGCTTCTATTTGCTGCTGAAAACTATGAACGAATGCTTGACGCTTACGGCCAACGAGATACTATTGTAGCCCGTTACAATACTTTAAAAAAATTAAAGCTTTATAAAAAACAACAGCGAAATCTTTTGGAGGCATTAACAAAAGAGGAGAAAATAATGCAAACGCTCTATTCTAGACTTCAAGAAGATTTTAAACTACCGAAACAGGCGAATCTGGAGTGGTGGAAAAAAGAGTTTAAAAAAATTGAATCCTTAAGTTTGGACGGTGAACAATACCGAAAGATGGTCGCTCGTATTAAATTCGCAATCTTCGCTGCGGTATATGAAAGACGAGCTTTAAATAAGGCGCAATCAAACGAAGCACAGCTGAGTTTAAGTAAGAAAATTCAAGAGCTGATTTATCCCAAATAAATTGTTTATTTTCATTTTTATATGAGTTTATCTGTTTGTGAGCTTTTTGCAGGGGTTGGGGGTTTTAGACTAGGGCTAGAGAAAACCAAAGGTTTTCAAGTAGTATGGAGTAACCAATGGGAGCCCTCCACCAAAACGCAGCACGCCTCTATGGTGTATGAAGCCCGTTTTGGGTCCAAAAACCATTCAAATATCGATATTGAACAAGTGGCAACGGAAGAAATTCCGGATCATGATGTTTTGGTGGGCGGTTTTCCCTGTCAAGACTATTCCGTGGCGACCACCCTAAAAAACTCAAAAGGACTGATTGGAAAAAAGGGGGTTTTATGGTGGTCTATTCACCGCATTTTAGAAGAAAAGGCAAACAAGCCCCAGTATCTCATTTTTGAAAATGTAGATCGCTTATTAAAATCACCATCAAACCAAAGAGGACGCGATTTTGCCATCATGCTCAGCGGGCTTTCTAAACTGGGTTATGCCGTGGAATGGCGGGTTATCAATGCTGCAGAATATGGAATGCCCCAGCGCAGAAGACGGGTCTTTTTTGTTGGTGTGCACCAATCATCTAGCCTTTACAAGCGAATAGCAAAAGAACCAGAAGAATACCTTGCGACGAAAGGAGTTTTGGCTGCCGGCTTCCCTTCTCGGCCAGTTGCAACAACAACGCTCCGTTTTGCGCTTGAAAAAGATTTGGTTTCGCTTTCCAATAATTTTAATCTACATGAGAAAACCTCCCCTTTTTTAAATAGCGGCATTTGTATTGATGGTCAGGTAACATCCACCAAAGTAACTCCTTCTTATGATGGGCCTATTGCTACACTTTCGCAGATTTTACAAAAAACCAATGTCCCTGATTCATTCTTTGTTTCTGAAATAGACTTGCCCAAATGGGAATATTTAAAAGGGTCCAAAAAAGAAGTTCGTACCACAAAAGAAGGTTTTCAATATCATTATGCGGAAGGATCAATGATCTTTCCAGATACTAAAGACGGGCCTTCGCGAACTATTATCACTGGTGAAGGGGGCAAATCGCCTTCGCGGTTTAAACATGTGGTACAAACGAGCAAAGGCTTGCGCAGACTAACCCCAATGGAATTGGAACGGTTAAACATGTTTCCTGATGATCATACAGAGCTTGAGGGAATCTCTGATGCCAAAAGAGCTTTTTTTATGGGCAATGCCCTAGTGGTAGGGGTTGTTGAGAAAATTGGTGAAAGCCTGCTTGAAAAAATGAATTCCTGATGGCGCTAAAAAGTTCTTTTTCTTCTGATTTGGCAAAAGAACAAAGGTTGGCCGCTTTATTAGATTCTTATTATACCAAAAGCCTAAAACATTATACCTTTAAAAGAATAGCCAGCCTTAAAGAACAACTTGCCGGTATTGACGTCATATTTACACATAAGCATAACGGAAAAAATTACGGTATTGATGAAAAGGCACAATTAGATTATGTCAATGAAGATTTGCCTACGTTCGCCTTTGAAATATGTTACTATAAAAAAGGGGTTGAAAAAGGAGGTTGGCTTTATGATGAAAAGAAAAAAACTGACTTTTATGCACTAGTGACAGCTATTTATGACGATGGTGACAAACGCTATTCCTCATGTAAAATCACTTTAATCAACAGGAAAAAGCTTCAAGAGGTGTTAACGAATAGAGGGCTAAACGAGGTTGCCCTAAAAAGTTTTTACAACACTAAGACCCATGGTAAAATCAATGTAGTGGGTTTGAATGCTCGCAACGAAGGTTATCTGTTTTTATCAACCAAGAACAAAGCTGAAAAACCGCTCAACCTCATCTTAAAATTAGATTGGCTGATTCAAAATAACATCGGGAAACGTCTTGTTTAGTTTTGTTAAGTCATTGTTAATCAGGTCTATTTTTTTTGAAAATTCAAATTTTTTGCTATCTCATTAGCTATGATAAAATTAGACAAGCAAGAAAATAACGCGTTTTTAGAAAAATCTATTCAACATTTAGAAAGCACCGGTTTTGAAAATATCAAAGCAGACATTGAAGGTTACGAGACCCCAAAATCATACCTTAGAAAAGGTAGTGGCACTAAAATCACCCCCGATATCGTAGCGATCAAAAATGGTAGAAAATACTTTTTTGATATCAGTCTTAAAACCAGCAAAAAGCGTTTGTTAAAATCGAAATGGTTATTTCTTGATACGATGAGTAGGATGAAATCAAATCGGTTTAAAATTATTACCACAAAAGGGCATTACAAGTTTACGGATAGCCTTTTGAGTGATATCAACCTCGACTCAAAAACCCCTATTAAGATATAGTGCGTACCATTTTGATGTGCGGAATATCATCTTCAAGATACTCTTTCCCAGTTTCGATAAACCCTAGGTTGTTGTAAAACTTCAAAAGATAGGTTTGCCCTGAAAGTACTGTTGTGCTATACTTCAGGTGTTGTTCTATATAAGCTATAGTAGCCTGCATAATTACCTTTCCTAATCCATACTGTCTTTCTGAGGCTTTTACGACCACGCGTCCTATTGAGGTCTCTTTAAAATAATCACCTGGTTTAAAGATTCGGGTATATGCAACTACTTCCCCGTTTTTTGTTCCAATAACATGAAGCGCCTTTTGGTCTTTACCGTCCACATCTTGATAAACACAATCTTGCTCCACCACAAAAACCTCACTTCGCAATTGCAAAACAGCATATAGTTCTTGTGTGGATAGTTCATTGAACGTTTTAATGGTAATTTCCATATCAGTCTTGTACAATTATTTTTTTGCTGTCACACTTACCAAACTCTGGCTGTATATTAACGTGATTGATTCCAAATTCATGATACACATGCTCTTCAATCTGGTTCAAGATAATATCAAATTCTGAGAGCCTAATATCCTTTTTAAAATCAATATGTGCCTCTAAATGAATTTCCTCTTCGTTCAATTGCCATATATGCACGTGGTGCACATTTTTAATCGGTTCAATTTTCGAAATAGCAGCGACAATTTCTTGAACTACAATTGATTTTGGGGTAAACAGCATCAAGACCTTTGTAGCTTCTTTTAATAGATCATAGCCCATATAGACTAAGTATATCGCAATCAAAAGCGTGAGCAAAGGATCAATCCAATACGCTTCATAAAACTTCATCAGAATACCACCTATCAAAACAGCGACCGATGCCATCATGTCTGTCAATAAATGTAGATATGCCGACTTCATGTTCATATTCACATCAGCATCTTTTTTAATCAGCAAAACACTAAAACCGTTGCCTAAAATAGCAATCAAAGACAGCCATATCACCAAGTCGGAACCTATCTCTTCAGGACTATAAAAACGTTCCACGGCCTCAATAATCAAAAACACTGCAACCACCATCAAAGTTGCTGCATTAACAAATGCAGCAATGATTTCCGCACGTTTATATCCGAAAGTTTTGTTCGTAGATGCCTTCTTCTTTGAAAGTGAATTGGCAACATAACTGATGATCAAAGAAAGAACGTCACTAAAATTATGAAGCGCATCAGACAACAGGGCGAGACTTCCCGAAACCAAGCCGCCAACGACCTGCGACACTGTGATAATAATGTTTAAAAAAATAGAAATGCCAAGATTTCTCCCCTTTAAATCATGGTGGTGATGGCCATGTGAATGACCCTGATGGTTATGGTGCGAATGTGCCATAGCTCTCTATTGATTTGGTTTGGCAAAGGTCATGGCAAACTTTAAAAGATAGGGTGTTGGGGCATTCCAATTTAGGCATACCTCATTACTTGCATAACTTTCCCAAACATCTTTATAGGCCTGCATTTGTGAAGCATTTTCTGGGTATTCGAATTCATGTGCGTCTTGCTTATCATCGTTTGGCCCGCCGCAAACAAAACCAGGAACGGGATTTAAGATTCCGTCTGCTTTAGACTGTCTATGGTGCACATTCATGGGTGGATTCTCTCCTATCCCGGTAACCATCGAATAACCAACTGCATTGTGGCCAAAAAGATAGTTTAGCGAAGATAAAACAGCATCCACATATTCTTGTTTTGGTGAAATGTGATGCGCTTCGGCAATAACAAAAGCCACATTTTGAATATCGCTGTTAGAGCCCCATTGAAAATCATTGACGCCTTGTTGGTAATCAAAGGTTTGAAACCTCTTTGTTAGGTCGTCAGCACTTGAAAGCACCTTTTCTTTCAGTTCATCTTTTACCTGGGTTGGCAAGGCAACAGCTTCATTAAGCAAGGTGAAAACCCCTAAAAAACGCATAAAACTCTTCCAACCATCACCATACGAATAGGTCAGGTCAGGAAGGTTCATCTTGATATATTCTAAATATGCTTCTTGGCCTGTTGCTGCATATAGTTCTGCAGCGGCCCAAAATTGCTCTTGTGAAGCATCATCGTCTCCATATTCACCCGTAACTACGTCTGCAGGGTTTTTAAAATTCACTTCCGGATTTTGAACACCCCACAACCAAGCCTTTTTAGCTTGTGCCAACCAGGTTGTTGCCATTGCTTCATCATGAGTCTTATAATTACGGGCCATTTTGGCCATAATAGCGGCAAAGTCAAAAGTTGCCGTTGCACTTTTAGGCATGATATAACGTTGCGCTTTCCCTTCGTTGGGCATGATCGCATCACTAAACCTCTTTGTGGTCAGCTTGTGAAAAACACCCCCATCATCATCTTGCATGGTAGCAAGCCAATCTACTTCGTATTTAATTTCATCCAATAGATCATTGATTCCGTTTCCACTTTCAGGAATATTTAATGAGCCATCTGCGTAAATATCAGGATACCTTTCTAAGGCATAAAGCAATTGCCCCGCAGAAAAAGAACCGTTTGATACATACTTGCCAAAATCACCTGCATCATACCACCCTTTTGGCGAGGCAATAAAACCGCTTTTTTTAGTGTCCGGATGAAAAGCAACTTTATCATCTAAATGGCCCGCTAAACGATTCCATTGCCCACCATGTTCTTCTGTTATTGCCAAACCCGCTCGTTGGTAATAGTATGATTTTGCTGTTGCTAAAAAGGCTTCGTCATAGATTGATGCCCCAATTTCGAAGGGGTGTGAATACACTTCATTACCTATCTTAATTTGATACTGCCCTATCTCATTTAAAGTTGAAAAGTCAAATTGGCGTATTTGCTCTGATGAAAGTATTGCTTGTTTGCTTTCGCTAAGAGAGCCGCTGAACGCTTCTTTGCCAGTTTTTAAGTCTATTATGGAAAAGGTGTCGGTATCCGTATCGCCTACAAAGGTTCCAACCTTGTTTGTGTTAGGAAAATACCCCAATTGATTTAAGCGTATGAGGTTTGAAGCAGGTTTTACAAATTCTGAAGTTGTAGCATTGCTAATTTCTTCGTTGGAGATTTTTGTTTTCTCTTCTTTAGAAGCTGTTTTAGTGTTACAGGATAAAAAAAGTGCTAAACCAAAGACTAAAAAAAGACGCATCATTCTGGGTTTTTATATGATTAAAAATACCGAAAAACCGAATAGAAATAGCTCATTTGCCAGATGTTTTATAAAAATACGTCTTTAATTTATGTGGGTTGTTGAAAGGGTCTTGCTCAAACTTGTCTAGTGTTGTTTTAAGGTTACAAAACGCTGCAATTTTACTTTCCATTAAAAAATAGCTGGTATTTCTTTTTGGATGGTACACAAGCCGTTCCGAACTGTCGGGATGGCAACTTTCCAAACCTGCCTGCGGGCAGGAATGCCCAAACCTTAGTGTTAGCAAGACTTTGGCTATTTCTTATACATTGTGGTTGTTGCGCAACTAAATATTTTATCAAATCAAGTTGTTTTTACTAAATCGTATTAACAATTATGTTTGAAAATCAATGCTTTATGGATTGATA
>CAYGUO010000033.1:0-22526 GCA_964353095.1 uncultured Flavobacteriaceae bacterium
TTATATCATTGATGAGTGGGGGGCAGATCTACAAAGCGAACATGAGCGCTTTCTAGTTGAAAAACACTTTAAATGCCCTGTTATTCTTTTTGATTACCCGGCTTCCATTAAAGCCTTCTATATGCGCCTTAATGAAGACGGAAAAACAGTCCGTGCCATGGATGTCCTTTTTCCTGGTGTAGGGGAAATTGTTGGTGGCTCACAACGAGAAGAGCGCTTGGAAGTGCTACAACAAAAAATGACGGAACTAGGTATTGAAGAAGAAGAACTATGGTGGTACTTAGATTTACGTAAATTCGGAACGGCCGTTCATAGTGGATTTGGACTTGGATTTGAAAGGCTAGTACAATTTGCTACTGGCATGGGGAATATTCGCGATGTAATTCCTTTTCCAAGAACTCCGCAAAATGCAGCGTTTTAAATTGATTTCTTTAACTTTATAAGTAAAGACCTAGTTATCTTTTATGCTAAAACAACACTTACAATTTAAGCTTTCACAAAAACTTTCTCCTCAACAAATACAGTTGATGAAATTGATTCAGTTGCCCACACAAGCCTTTGAACAACGATTGAAGCAAGAATTGGAAGAAAACCCAGCACTTGAAAGCGGTAAGGAGACCAGCGAATCTGAGGAAGACTCTTTTGAAGATTCCTATGAAGAACAACAAGACAGTGAAACTATTGAAGCGGAAGACATCAATATTGATGATTATTTAAGTGATGATGAAATACCCGATTACCGCACACAAGCCAATAATTACAGTGCAGATGACGATGAAAAAAGCGTTCCATACGCTGCGGGAATTTCTTTTAATCAATACCTTATCAACCAACTCAATACGGTTTATTTAAACGATGAAGAATGGGCTATTGCAGAGTTCTTGGTCGGTAGTGTAGACGAAAGCGGTTATATAAGAAGGCCTTTAACGGATATTATGGATGATTTAGCCTTCACACAAAATATTTATACCGAGGAAGAAGCCATCAAACAGGTTTTAAAAATAGTGCAATCATTAGATCCACCAGGTGTAGCAGCCAGAAGTTTAGGAGAATGCCTAATAATTCAATTGAAAAGAAAAGAGCCTACTCCTTCGATAGAACTAGCCACCTTAATTCTTGAAAAATCGTTTGATCAATTCACCAAAAAACATTACAAAAAACTTCTTGCCAAACATAATATCAATGAAGACCAGCTAAAGGAAGCCATAGGGGAAATAGAAAAACTAAACCCAAAACCTGGAGGCTCTTATTCTGGAAACACCAGAATGATTGAGCATGTAGTGCCCGATTTTTCTATTAAAATTGTTGAGGGCGAACTAGAATTAACCCTGAATGGACGTAATGCCCCTGAATTACATGTTTCTAGAGATTACAACAACATGCTACAAGGCTATAAGGATTCTAAAGAAAAGTCTAAATCCCAAAAAGATACCGTGCTTTTTATCAAGCAGAAACTAGATGCTGCAAAATGGTTTATAGATGCCATCAAACAAAGGCAACAAACACTTTTTGTCACAATGAGCTCTATAATGAATTATCAAAAAAAATATTTTTTGAGCGGTGATGAAAGAAAATTACGACCAATGATCCTCAAAGACATTGCAGACGAAATCAATATGGATGTGTCAACAGTATCTAGGGTAGCCAACAGCAAGTATGTTGACACCCCTTATGGCACAAAATTGATAAAGGAATTTTTCTCAGAATCGATGAAAAATGAACAAGGTGAAGATGTTTCTACCCGTGAAATCAAAAAAATTCTAGAAACGGTAATTGGAGAAGAAGAAAAGAAAAAACCCCTTACCGACGATAAACTTGCAAAGCTTCTTAAAGAAAAAGGCTACCCTATTGCAAGAAGAACTGTGGCCAAATATCGAGAACAATTAGGAATACCGGTCGCGAGATTGCGAAAACAGATATGATGGGCAAACTGCTTCGGTCGTTCTCCTATATCTTTCACCCGTTGTTCATCCCAATAGGTGGCACTATTGCTTACTTTTTAGCGACCACAAAATATAGTTCCCTAGAACAACAAAGCGGCAACATTCTTCCCATTTTCATTCTTACGATAATTATACCCATTATCTTTTTTTTTATCTTGAAAAACTTGGGGCTGATCACCTCTATTTTTGCAACAAAAATTAACGAACGTAAATACCCCCTATATATTAGCATTATTCTTTATATGATGATTTTGTATAAGGTGATTCCCCAAAATTATATTAGTGAACTTTACTATTTTTTCGTGGGTCTAGTCGTATCCAGTACTACATTGTTGGCATTGCTTTTTTTAAAATTAAAAGCAAGCATCCATTTGGTCGGAATGGGCGGAATCTTAGTTTTTTTAGTAGGGCTTAGTATTCATTTTGAAGTGAACATTACCTTCGCAATAGCCGTTTTAACCATTTGTACCGGACTGGTAACAACTTCGAGACTTTATATGAAAGCACACACGAGAGCAGAATTATTGATAGGTTTTTTAATTGGGTGTTGCTCCCAACTATTTATGTTCAAATATTGGTTATAGAATATAAAAAATCACCCCTATCCGCAAAGGATTCATTTCAATAGGCAAATTATTTAGTTGTGCATCTGCTTCCAAAAGTGGGTTTAAACTGTAGTAAAGATGTATATTCCAAGTGTTGTAACCAAAGTTCAAGGTTAGGCCATATTGCCATTGTGCAATATCAGTATTCGTAAAGTTTATTTTTTCTTCATCGGTAACCTTTTTTGACTGCCTAGAAAAAAGATAAGCGGCCTTAAACCCGCCATAAACCCGCCAAAACTTATACTCCGTTGCATTTGAGGTGCGCCACCGGATCTCAAAAGGAAACTCAATGCCATGTGTTTCAAACTTACTCCGATTAAGCCCATCACTATCCTCAGACAACCTATAGGAGATATCAGCTGTTAGCTCTTCCGCAATAATATTGGTATAATAAGAGTTTGCTGCATAACCGAGTCCTATACCCAAACCAAAATTTCTTTTTTTTGATAAGGGAATATCCTTGATAAAGCCCGCTTGCAACCCATAAGAAAAGTTTCTTAACACCACATTCTCCGGACGGTTCGTTAAAAAATTATAAGCAAGCCCTGCGTAAAACTGGTCTTCAAAATAGTTTACACCCACCGATGAAGGAGCATTAATACTATCTTGAGAATACCCGAAATTTGCAAATGAAAAAACCGCAAGCAAAAATTTCAATAACCCTTTCTTCCACATACAATGCAAAATAAAACAAAAACGACCCAGATGTATCATCAGAGGCCTTTAAAATTAAATTTCAATTTTTTTTGCTATTCTATATTATTAAAAGCATCACCTTCAAAAGTTGTATAGTTGATTTTTAAAGCACTAACTTTTTTTAATTCCTCTTTAATATCAGAGACAATACCCATATTGACACCTTTATCTATCTTTAAGGAAATTATAGCCGCTTTTTGAAGATGTTCTGGCATTTTGAAAAGCTCCGACAAAACAAAAGCACCAATTTCTTCAACCTGGGCAAACTTACCCTTTAATTGTATTCTAGGCTGATCACCCCAAACCCTTACATATTGTATTACTGGCTTACCTACAATGATTTCTATAACCATATCCCTGTTCTCCAGTTTTTCAATTTCACTAGCATTGGGAAGCGTATTTTCCACTAAAAGATTGGTGTTTTTCATTACCGTAACCGTCATAAAAAAGAACAACAGTATAAAAACGATATCTGGTAATGATGCCGTTGACACTTTAGGCAGTTTATTTCTAGTTCTTCTTTTACGCCGTATCATGACTATATTATTTAGTGTTAACTTCTGCTTCTGATAATTTTAGAGGGAACAAATTCCGAACCTTATCTATTCTGTTTTTTATCTCAACCTTTTCAATATTGGATAATTCTGAATCTTTATAGCTAGTAAGTAACGTTGTGTATGATACTTTATATAATCGTAAGGCTTCGCGATTCCGTAAGTCATTATACGCTCCAACCAGTTCGTTTTGTACGGCAACATAAGTTCCATACTTGGTATCCCTGGTATTTGAAAGTGATATAATGGCCTTTGTTGGATTTTCAGACGAGTTATCTACCCTTTCTCCTTTACAATAGCCGCAAAAGCCTTCACCCTTGCCAATTCCACCATTATCTAAAAATGCTATGGCTTTAGTGCGTAAATCTTTAATGTCCAATAACTCACCTTCAACTAAAAGTTCATTACTAGCACTTAGATTTACCCTCAATAGATTTCTTTCCCTAATCGTAGAGGTTTCCTCGGTTGAAGGTAACATTCGATTTAAACCTGCATCGGTTTCAATAGTTGTAGTAACCAGAAAAAATATGAGTAATAAAAATGCAATGTCCGCCATAGAACCAGCATTTACCTCTGGGGATTCTCTATTTATCGCCATCTTTTAAAGTTTAAAATAATCGGATGAACTATTCCGTGTGATTACAATTACTTAAGATAAAACCAACAAAAAAAAGAAGAATGAGTGAATACACTATTTCATTGAGTGAACGGTATTACATTAGCGATTTTAAATTCTTAAAGGGATAACTTAACCACATATTTTAATACTGCAATCGCCTATAAGAATTAAGCCCAAAACAAGCATAAAAAAAACGCCTTGGATGTTCATCCAAGGCGTTTTACAAACAAATATGTATGCTACTGTAGATTGTTAAAGGCATCACCTTGTGCAGTAGTATAATTTACTTTAAGTGCGTTAACCTTTCTAAGTTCTAATTTAATATCTGAAATAAGACCCATATTCGCCTCACTATCTACCTTAAGGGCAGTAGTTAAAACGTTTTGTAACTCTTGAGGCTTTTTAGCCCGCTCTTCTAAAATATAAGAACCCACTTCATTTACACTTGCAAACTTGTCATTTAATTGAATTCTAGTCTCCGTACCATATACACTCTGGTACTCTTGACTAGGTCTTCCTGCAAAAATATAAATAACACGATCTTTTTTTTCCAATTTTTTAATCTCATTGGCCGTAGGAAGATCATTCTCAACCATAATTGAACTGTCCTTCATAACAGTAACCGTCATAAAAAAGAACAAAAGCATAAATACAATATCAGGAAGGGACGCTGTTGATACAGCAGGTAAATCACCATCCTTCTTTTTTGCAAACTTTGCCATCTAATTTTAGTTTTATTAGTTGCTAGAGGTTTCAGCCTCTGATAATTTTTGAGGAAAAAGCTCTTGAATCTTCTTCACTTTATCTTTCAGTTCTTCCCTAACACTACTTGGTGTTTCAGGATTTAAGTATTCTGCCTCCATATCCACAAAATTTCGATTGTAAAGCCTTAAGGCTTCACGATTTCGCAAATCATTGTAAGCTCCTACCAATTCATTTTGAACCGTAATATACGTAGCGTACTTAGTTTCCCTATCATTTTTTAATGATATAATCGCCTTAGCAGGGTTGTCTGAAGACGTAGCATCTCTTTTACCCTTGCAATATGAGCAATACTCCGGGCTCCCTGAGGGTGCACCTCCGTTGTCCAAAAAGCCCATGGCAGCTTCTCGCAAATTCTTGATATCCATTATCTGCTCTTCCACTAAAAGCTGTCCATTCTTATTGATGTTAACTGTAAAAATGTTTTTCTGCTTAATCACAGGTGGGTCTTCTGTTGGTGGTTCCATTGGTGGAAGCATTCTATCTAACCCAGCATCCGTTTCTATAGTGGTTGTCACCAAGAAAAAGATAAGTAGTAAGAAAGCGATGTCCGCCATGGAGCCAGCATTTACTTCTGGAGCTCCTTTTCTTCTTCCCATAATTTTATATTTTTACTTAACGAATAATTTCTTTATTCCTGGTAATACCATTAGCGCTACGGCAACCGCAGTAAGAATGAAGAAAACATTCAATCCCATTCCAATGTTTTTAACCGTACTTTCCGTGGCTCCTAAATTCGCCATAGCATCTGCAACAGTTTTGGCTTCATCACCAGATGAAAGGCCGTAGGCGATAGCAACTATTACCGCTAATCCTCCAATGGCATAAAGCGCTTTTTTAAGACCTCCTGGAGTAGTCATCATTTTTTTCAAACCGAAAAACAATGCTAACGCAGCAGCTGCTATCAAAAGTATCCATGTTAACAAAAACATAAGATCAATTGATCCGTTATTAATAGCTTCTGGGTCATCACCTGAGGGCATGAAGAAAAAACTCAATACCGCACCGACAACACCGATAACTACTAATACAATTTTTAATATTTTTTGCATGATTCGATAGTTTTAAATGTTATCAATTATTTTTTATGGGCAGCCAACATATCAATCAAAGCGATTGAAGAGTCTTCCATATCATTTACGATACCATCGATTTTTGCGATAATGTAGTTATAAAAAATTTGAAGAATAATCGCAGTGATCAAACCAAATACTGTTGTTAATAATGCTACTTGAATATCACCTGCAATAAGTGATGCACTCAAGTTACCAACAGCTGCAATTTTTTGGAAAGCCGCAATCATACCGATTACCGTTCCCATAAACCCAAGCATTGGTGCAATAGCGATAAATAAAGACAACCAAGAAACGTTTTTCTCTAGTTGACCCATTTGAACACCACCGTAAGCCACAACCGCTTTTTCGGCAGATTCCAGTCCTTCGCCCATTCTATCAAGACCTTGATAGAAAATAGAGGCAACAGGCCCTTTTGTATTTCTACAAACTTCTTTAGCTGCTTCAACACCGCCAGATGCCAGTGCGTCTTCAACTTGTTGTTTTAATTTACCAGAGTTGGTCGTTGCCATATTAAGGTAGATGATACGCTCAATAGCAACCGCTAGGCCTAAAATTAAACATAACAATACGATACCCATAAATGCTGGACCACCTTGAATGAATTGTTCTTTCAAAACCTGGGTAAAACCTTTGCTTGCCTCGGGCGCATCTTGAATCATCGCCGCTGAAGTTGTAGTAGTACCTAAAATAAACATTCCGGCAGTAGCCAGAGTAAAGGATATTTTTTTCATCGTGTTCGAACTTAAAATTAGTTAGTTAATAATGTTAAAGATATAAAAATTTTGCAATTAACAAATTTAAAAAAAAACAGCAGAGAGGAAGGGATTCGAACCCTCGATACACTTTTGGTGTATACACACTTTCCAGGCGTGCGCCTTCGACCACTCGGCCACCTCTCTATTTTAAATAGTTAGGCTGCCCAATTAACAAAAAAATAATTAGTTAATAAAATTTAACACGTTAATTTAATGCATTTCTCCTCGCAATGAGGTCTCAAAAATAGTCTTAAACAAACTATCTGAAACATTACCGCCCAAAAGATACATTGCTTTAGTAATGGCAGATTCCGTAGTAATATCTTTACCGTCAATTAGTTGTATTTGAGATAATCGTTTGCTGGTTTCATAATGCCCCATAATTACACTACCACCTGAACACTGTGTAACATTAATTACATGAATTCCATTTTTTATTGCTTCCTCCAACAAATTAATCAACCATGGGTCCGTTGGTGCGTTACCGGCACCATAAGTTTCTAAAATCAATGCCTTTAAATTAGGCGTTTTTAGCACTGCATCAATTAGATTGAATGTAATGCCAGGAAATAATTTAAGAATCGCCACATCCGTATTAAACGTTTTGTGTACCAATAAACCTTTTTTAGCATGAGTCCTTTTAAGTAAATAAGGCCTATGTACATTTAGGTTAACACCGGATTCCGCCAAAGCGGGATGATTTGGAGAACTAAATGCCTCAAAATGTTCTGCATTTATTTTTGTTGTCCTGTTTCCGCGATATAACTTGTATTCAAAGTATAGTCCCACTTCACGTATTACTGGTTTTCCGTTTTCTTGCAAAGAAGCAATTTGGATTGCGGTAATCAAATTCTCTTTTGCGTCAGTTCTCAAATCACCGATTGGCAGTTGAGAACCCGTAAAAATGACAGGCTTATCTAAATGCTCTAGCATAAAACTTAATGCAGAAGCAGAATAACTCATGGTATCACTACCATGTAAAACCACAAAACCATCATGATCTTGATAGGTATCTTCAATAATTGTGGCGATTTTTATCCAATATTCAGGATTCATATTAGATGAATCAATCGGTTTTTCAAAAGAAACACTCTTAATGTCACAGTCCAATTGATTCAACTCCGGTATATGTTTCAATAACTCATGAAAATCAAAGGCTTTTAGAGCGCCCGTTTCATAATCTTTTACCATGCCTATGGTACCACCCGTATAAATCAATAAAATATTTGCCTTTTGCTTCATATCTACTTTATATCCCAAAAACCTGTTTTGAATTTTTGGTGGTTACCTCTGCTATTCTAGTAGCATCTAAACTATAAATTGCTTCTAATTTTTCTAAAACTTGAACAATGTAAGCACTTTCGTTTCTATTGCCCCGATACGGAACGGGAGCTAAATAGGGCGCATCGGTCTCCAAAACAATATGTGACAAATCAATTTTATTTAAAAATTGGTCTATTTTACCATTCTTAAAGGTAGCTACTCCCCCAATACCAAGTTTCATATTATAGCCTATAGCTTTCATGGCTTGAGCATGTGTTCCTGTAAAACAATGAAAGATTCCGAATAAATTCGCTCCCTTTTCTTGTTCTAAAATTTCAAAGATCTGGTCAAAAGCATCCCTACAATGTATTACTATGGGTAGTTTGTGTTTTTTCGCCAATCCAATTTGATGAACAAACGCTTCTTGCTGTGCTTTTAAGTTTGATTTATCCCAATAGAGGTCTATACCAATTTCACCCACTGCAAAAAACTTTCTGAGTGCAAGTTGTTCTTCCACATGCTTCAACTCTTCTAAATAATTTTCCTTAACGTGAGTAGGATGCAAACCCATCATCAAAAAAATGTTATCAGGATGGCTCTGCTCCAACGCATACATGGCTTGCGTATATGAAGAATCAATTGCTGGAATAAAAAAACGCTCAACGCCTAGGGAAATTGCTTTGGAAATAACTTCATTTCTATCTTCATCAAAGGCTTCACTATATAAATGGGTATGGGTATCCGTAATTATCATACTGTAAAAATAGGTTTATCTTTATAAAAAACATCCCTATAGTCCTCCTCACATTTCTTCAAGCTCAATGTCCGGGAATAGCAAAACAAGGTTTAATCTATGGCATCACTTAAAAAATTTCTGAAATCAAAAAATTTTATTCGAATTCCACTTGTGCTTACCGAAACCAATCATTTTGAGGTTATTGCAACCATCAATGGCGTATCAGGTCGATTTATATTGGATACCGGTGCATCAAACACTTGTATTGGAATGGATAAAATTGAATTCTTCAACCTCATCTCAGAAGCAACGGAGATTAAAGCAGCTGGTGCCGGAGCTACAGAGATGGAAACTTTAATCTCCAACAAGAACAAAGTACAACTCGGCGATTGGAAAAAAAAGAAACAAAAGATAGTTTTATTTGACTTGGTGCATGTTAATGAAGCCCTTACAACTCACAATGCATTACCTGTTGATGGCATTATTGGAGCGGATATTCTTAAAAAAGGAAAGGCAGTTATTGATTATAATAAGAAGCAACTTTACCTGAGAAAATAAAAAAGCAAGCTGTTGGCTTATAAAAAGAGAACAGATTGCTTTTTTAGCTATTTATTACAGGTACGCTTAAAGCTCTAACGCTTTTTTTACGTCCCCATCCATCAATAATTCTTCAGGATTTTCCAAGGCTTCTTTTACTGCTACCAAAAAGCCAACAGACTCTTTACCGTCAATAATACGGTGGTCATAAGAAAGGGCAACATACATAATCGGTGCGATGGCGATAAGACTATCTTTAACAATAGGCCTTTCCACAATATTATGCATTCCCAATATTGCACTTTGTGGTGGATTAATTATAGGGGTTGACAACATGGAACCAAACACTCCACCATTGGTAATCGTAAAGGTGCCACCCGTCATTTCATCAACAGTGATTTCTCCCTCACGTGCCCGTATTGCCAAACGTTTTACTTCTGATTCGATACCTCTAAAGGTTAAATTTTCAGCATTTCTGATAACAGGCACCATTAATCCTTTAGGCCCGGAAACCGCAATACTAATATCACAAAAATCATAAGAAAGCATTTCTTTACCATCAATCATTGAGTTTACGGCAGGATACATTTCAAGTGCACGAACCACCGCTTTTGTAAAGAAGGACATAAAGCCCAAACTTACACCGTGCTTTTCTTTGAAGGTTTCCTTATACTCTTTTCGCAATTCAAAAATCGGAGACATATCCACTTCGTTAAAAGTGGTCAACATGGCTGTCTCGTTCTTGGCAGACACCAAACGTTCTGCTACTTTTCTGCGAAGCATAGAAAGTTTAGAACGTGACTCACCTCTATTTCCGCCTGTAGGCGTACCCATTGACGGAACCGCTTTTACAGCATCTTCTTTAGTAATACGACCATCGCGACCGGACCCGGAAACCGAGGATGCTTCTATTCCTTTTTCGTTCAATATTTTTTTGGCAGCAGGTGAAGGCGTTCCCGAAGCATAGGTTTTGGCTTCAACGGGCTTAGCGGGCGCTTCTTTTTTAGGAGCTTCTTTCACCTCTTCTTTTGCGACAGGAACCTCTCCCCCTTCTGGTTTTTTAGCACTTGTATCTATTAAACAAACTACTTCACCAACGGCAACGGCATCACCCTCTTCGGCTTTTAAAGTTATTATTCCGCTTTCTTCAGCAGGAAGTTCTAAAGTTGCCTTATCAGAATCAACCTCAGCAATAGCTTGGTCTTTTTCAACGTAATCACCATCTTGCACCAACCACTCTGCTATTTCAACTTCGGTAATTGACTCTCCCGGTGATGGGACTTTCATTTCTAGAATCATCGTATCTAACTTTAATTTCGAGTTTTTTATTTTTTATTTCTGACAAAATTATCCTTTGTCTTGTCAAAGACATAATCGATTACTTCGGCATGCCTTCTTTTTGAACGAACTGCACTGCCGGCAGCAGGAGCTCCATAAAATCTTCTAGAAGCGACCCTGAATGTTTTTGCTTCATCAAAATGCATTAGCAAATGACCCCAAGCACCCATGTTTCTCGGCTCTTCTTGTGCCCAAACCACCTCATCTGCTTTGTTGTACTTCTTTATTATTTCACGCATTGCCTTAGCTGGCAACGGAAATAATTGCTCTAAACGTACCAAGGCAATATCATCTCGATTCAATTCTTCTTGCTTATCCAATAAATCGTAATAGAATTTACCGGTACAGAACACCAAGGTTTTCACCTTAGCAACTTTAGCGTTTTTATCATCTATTAATTCTTGAAAACTACCATTGGCAAATTCTTCTTTTGTTGATAGCACCTTTGGATGGCGCAGTAAACTTTTAGGCGTAAACACCACCAGTGGCTTTCTAAACGATGCCTTCATTTGGCGACGTAGTAAATGGAACATATTTGCCGGCGTGGTTACATCAGCTACATACATATTGTCTTTTGCACAAAGTTGCAGGTAGCGCTCCATTCTAGCTGAAGAATGTTCTGCTCCTTGCCCTTCATATCCATGCGGCAATAACAGGACTAGTCCATTTTGAAGCTTCCATTTATCTTCTGCGGAAGACAAATATTGATCGATTACAATTTGTGCGCCATTACTAAAATCACCGAACTGAGCTTCCCAAATGGTCAATGTACCAGGACTCGCCATTGCGTATCCGTAGTCAAAAGCCATAACAGCATATTCCGATAATAAAGAATTGTAAATATGAAATTTACCATTTTGCAAATCTCCCAATTCGTTCAAGAGCGTTACTTCTTCTTCGTGCATTTCAGTCTTTATCACCGCATGACGGTGCGAAAAAGTGCCTCGTTCCACATCTTGACCTGTCATTCTAACATCAAAGCCTTCTTCTAAAAGTGACCCATAAGCTAAAAGTTCTCCCATAGCCCAATCCAGTTGATTGTCTTCAAAATACATTTTATGGCGACCCTGGACTAGACGCTCCAGTTTGCGCAAGAACTTTTTTCCTTCAGGTAATTTAGAAATTCCCGCAGCCACCTTATCCAGTTTTTGAATAGCATAAGAAGTATCTATGTGCCGCAACATCGCATCTTCGGTTTTTTGTTGAAAACCTTCCCATTCATCATTCATAAAAGGGGTAATCCGTGTCTTTTCTATCTTCCTAGAATCCATTAAGTCTTCTTCTAGACTTTTCTTGTATTCCGTCTCCAATTTTTTTACATACTCCTTATCAATAATACCTTGGTCAATCAATTTTTGAGCATAGATATCCCTCGGATTTGGATGCTTTGCTATAGACTTATATAATAGTGGCTGGGTGAATTTTGGTTCATCACCTTCATTGTGTCCGTATTTTCTATACCCCAGTAAATCTAAAAATACATCGCGCTTAAAACGCATTCGATATTCCAATGCAAAAGTGGCTGCATGGACCACCGCTTCAGCATCATCAGCATTTATATGAAGTACCGGCGATAAGGTAACCTTACCAACATCTGTGCAGTAGGTAGATGACCTTGCATCTAAATAATTTGTCGTAAAACCAATTTGGTTATTAACGATAATATGAATGGTACCACCTGTGTGATAACCATCTAAACGAGCCATTTGAATAATTTCATAAACAACACCTTGACCTGCAAAAGCCGCATCACCATGAACCAAAATCGGTAATACTTCTGATACATTATCCGGATGACTATTATCTTGTTTCGCCCTCGCGATACCCTCTACAATACCATTTACAGTTTCTAGGTGAGAAGGATTTGGTGCAATGTTCATATTGACCATTTTACCCGAATCTGTCTCTCTCATAGACGTCCAGCCAAGGTGATATTTTACATCACCGTCAAAAATGGTCTCTTCATAATCCTTACCATCAAATTCGCTAAAAATATCCTTAGGTGATTTACCAAAAATATTGGTCAAGACCGAAAGTCGCCCGCGGTGTGCCATTCCCATCACAAACTGCTTCACTCCAGCATCGGCAGCTTTCTCAATAATAACGTCTAGCGCAGGAATCAAAGATTCGCCACCTTCAAGAGAAAATCTTTTTTGCCCTACGTATTTGGTATGCAAAAAACTTTCGAAAGAAACCGCCTCATTAAGTTTTCTCAGTATGTTTTTCTTTTCTTCAGAAGAGAAATTAGGATGGTTATCATTTACGTTCAACCAATCTTGAATCCACTGTATACGCTCAGGTGTTCTGATATACATATATTCCACACCGATGGCGTCACAATAAATTCTTTCTAAATGATTGATGACATCACGTAAAGAACTCGGGCCTATACCAATAATATTGCCCGCATCAAATTTAGTATCTAAATCAGCCTGTGTAAGCCCAAAGTTTTCAATCTCTAAAGTCGGATGATATTGTCTTCTTTCCCTAACAGGATTGGTTTGGGTGAACAAATGTCCGCGAGAACGATACCCATCAATCAATCGTATGACCTGAAATTCTTTTTGCAGTGACTCCGGAAAGGCAATTTGCTGACCATTTACCGAGGCAGCTTCGCCAGTTGCCAACATATCAATATCAAGCTCATCGAGCGAGCTTTCCAGACCAAAATCAAACCCTTGAAAGAAGGCACGCCAACTAGGCTCAATGCTATCAGGGCTTTTTGTGTATTTATCGTATAGTTCCGCAAAAAAAGCGGTGTGTGCAGCGTTTAAAAAGGAGTATTTATCCATTGTTATGCTTTACCAAAAGGTGCGACAAAATTTAATCAAAAATACAATAAATCACCTACATCGCCTTATATTGTAATGTAAATCAAAAATCTTTTTTCATGATATTAAGAAGATCTAAGTTCGTTAATAGTATTAGTATTAGCCTTATTTTTTGTTTTTGCAGTTTCGCACAAGCACAACAATTGAACAACAGTGACTTTTGGCAAAATGTACGGTTTGGAGGCGGATTAGGTATTGGCATTTCAAATAACGCATTCAATGTTTCCCTAGCACCAAGTGGTATTTATCAAGTTAGTGAAAGCTTCGCAACCGGCGCAGGCTTAAACCTCAACTATACAAAATTCAACAACGATAAATTTTTAGCATACGGCGGAAGTTTTATGAACTTTTTCAATCCCATCCCACAAATTCAATTATCGGCAGAATTGGAACAATGGCGTGTGAACCGAAATCAAGTTGATTTTGGCGGAAATACAGCTGAAATCAATTACTGGACGACCGCCCTTTTTTTAGGAATTGGGTACACCTCAAGAAATGTAACGGTAGGTTTGCGTTATGATGTGATATACGATGAACAACGAAGCATTTATATTGATCCCTTGATGCCCTTTTTTAGGTTTTATTTTTAAGAAACTAAGCGAATTGATTTTTATACCATACTTTTTGAAATTCCCTTTCAAGTATTAACAAACATACTTGTTTTGAAATTTCTACAATATCATTGCTTTTGATTTGCCTCATACTTTTTTCAGGAATATCAATTACATAAAGTAAGTTGAGATAAGCATCAAATTTTTCAAGTAAAAGCACATATAGTTTTTCTTGAATCAACTTTTCTACTTCTGCTGCGAATAAGGATGCCGTAATTTTCACATCAATATTGGCACGGCTGAAGTCCTTTTGTAATTGCACTACAAGGTTATCATATAAATTTTCCGCTTTTGCCCTAATGATTACCGCTAAACTATTTTCAAAACTATAGACCGCCAAACTATTTATTTAAACTGTTTACAACGTTTTGTTTTCAAGACAAAACCCCTTTATTCTTATCATTGGGTTCTAACAAATCCCACAAATTACCATACAAGTCCTTAAATACTGCAACCATTCCATAATCCATTTGTTCAGGTGCCCTCACAAATTCAATTTCCCTACTTATCATTTTATTATAATCCCTCCAAAAATCTTCGGTAAACAAAAATAAAAAAACTCGACCTCCTGACTGATTACCAACCGCCGCTTCTTGTTTTTCATTAGTAGCTTTTGCAAGTAGTAAACTACACTCTTTTCCTCCATTTGGTGCAACTAAAACCCATCGCTTATCTTCCTCTAAAATAGTATCTTCAATTAATAAAAAATCCAGTTTTTGGGTATAGAACTCAATAGCTTCATCATAATCATCTACCACTAATGCTATATGGGCTATTCGCTGGTTCATCTAGCTATTTTTAATTCCGTACACTAAAGTGCACTACTGTTTAAATATATTTCCCTCTTTCATTACAAAAACCACATTTTCAAGTGTTTCCATATTTTTTAGAGGATTCGCTTCAACCGCTATAATATCAGCGATAAAGCCTTCTTTGAGTTGCCCTAACTGTTCCGCCATACCAAGTAATTTAGCATTGGTTAAGGTTGCTGACTTTAAAGCTTCAAGAATTGGCATTCCCGCATCATGCATGTATCTAAATTCTTTCGCATTGTCACCATGAGGTGATACACCAGCATCCGTACCAAAAGCAATAGGAACGCCTTTTTCATAGGCTTTCTTAAAGTTCTTTTCACTAACAGGACCTATCTCCTTGGCTTTTTTAGCTACCACCGGAGGTAAAAATCCTGGGATATCAGCCATTTTCGCAGCAGCTTTACCTGCAGAAATCGTAGGAACAAGAAATGCATTGTGTTTTATCATTAACTCCATGGTCGGTTCTTTCATTAGCGTTCCGTGCTCAATGGTTTTAATGCCTGCTACGATGGCTCTTCGCATACCCTCATCACCATGTGCATGTGCAGCCGTAAGCATACCATAATCGTTGGCCGTTTCAACAATTGCCTTTATTTCTTCAATAGTAAACTGGGGGTTTTGGCCATTCTTTGCCACACTCATAACACCGCCTGTTGCGGTAATTTTAATGACATCAGCACCATTTTTATAACGCTGCCGCACTGCTTTTTTCGCATCTTCAGGTGAGTTTACCACTCCTTCTTTTGGCCCTGGATCACCCATTAATTCTTTTCGCATTCCATTGGTCGGGTCGGCATGACCTCCTGTTGTACCAATAGCCTTACCTGCGGTAAAAATTCTAGGCCCTTCTATAATTCCTTTATTTATTGCGTTTCTTAGGGCGATGTTCACTCCAGAACCTCCAAGGTCCCGAACTGTTGTAAAACCTGCCATTAGCGTGCGCTTAGCGTAAATTGTAGACTGAAATGCCACGTCTACATCATTTTTGGTAAAGCGTTCTAAATACCTTGAGGGACTTGATTCTCCTTCCATATGAACATGCATATCAATAAATCCAGGCAATACAACTTTATTCTTTAAATCAATCACAACATCTTTTACCGAGCCATTGATATACCCTGATTGTATGGATTTTATCTTATCGGCGGAGACTATAATTGTTTTTTCAGAAAGCAGTTCTCCTGTGGTAATATCCAAAACCCCACCACAATGCAAATAAGTGTCTTGTGAATATATTAAAGTAGTAATCAAAAATGCGGATAGACTGATTAGAAATTTCATTTTTAAAAAGGTTTTGGTTGGATGTTAGCTAAATTCTTAGCAAAAGATAAACAAAAAAAGGAGGACGAAATTCGCCCTCCTTTATTAATCGTATATTTTGATATTTTAAACCGAGACTTTCTTTTCTGCCTTTCTGATTTTCTTTTCCCAATCCCAAGCGGATTTCATTGCGTCATCTAAGGTAGATTTAGCCTTCCAACCAAGAACATCGTTTGCCTTTTCAGTATTAGCGTATGCTTGAACAACATCACCTTCCCTTCTTGGTGCAATACGGTAGTTCAACTTTTCTCCAGTAACACGCTCAAAGCTTTGTATTACTTCCAACACCGTACTTCCTGTTCCGGTGCCTAAATTAAAAACCTCGAAATTTTGCTCGTTCTTCCCATCAACAAGCCTTTTGAGTGCCGCTACGTGAGCTTTTGCCAAATCCACTACGTGAATATAATCTCGAATACAGGTGCCATCTGTTGTTGGATAATCATCACCAAAAACAGAAAGCTGTTCTCTCAACCCGATTCCCGTTTGTGTAATAAAAGGCAGTAAATTTTGCGGAACACCAATTGGCAGCTCCCCTATTTCCACCGTTGGGTGAGCACCAATAGGATTAAAATAACGTAGGGCAATTGCTGCCAATTGCGGATTCACCTTACAGGTGTCCTTTATAATCTCTTCACCAACTTGTTTTGTGTTTCCGTAGGGAGATTCTGCTGGCTTGACCGGCGCATCTTCCGTAATTGGCATGACGTCAGCCTGTCCGTAAACAGTACAAGAAGAACTGAAAATAAAGTTCGCACTTCCCTTTTTAGAAAGTTCTTGCAGCATATAAACCAAAACACCAATATTATTCTCGTAATACAATAGCGGATTTTCAACACTCTCACCTACAGCCTTTGAGGCAGCAAAATGAATTACCCCTTCAATATCAGAATGCCTTGCAAAAAAATCTTGCACCTTAGGCTTTTCGCGAAGGTCAAATTTTTCAAAGGTTGGTTTTTTACCTGTTATGGAAACAATGCCTTCCATTACACTCTCTGAAGAATTGCTCAAATTGTCAATAATCACTACTTCAAAACCTTCATTTTGAAGCTCTACCACAGTATGGGAGCCAATAAAGCCTAACCCACCGGTAACTAGTATTTTTCGCATGCTTATTTTTTTACAAAATCAATCACTAACTTGGTTATGAAGTCGATTTGCTCATTATCCAATTCTGTATGCATTGGCAAAGAAATTACTTCTTTTACCAGCTGATTGGTTATCGAAAAATCGGCCTCATCATAGCGTGTATCCAAATATGCTTTTTGATTATGGAGCGGAATTGGATAGTACACACCACAAGGAACGCCATTATCATTCAAATGTTGCACTAACTTGTCTCTTTTTTCCTTCAAAATACGCAAAGTATATTGATGAAAAACATGGCAATCACAGGTATCACAAATACCATCACAGCCGTTTACGGTTTTGGGGACTACAATGTCCTGTTGATTTTCAAATGCCTTAGAATACCTTCTAGCGGCGGCACGCCTTTTTGAATTATAGGTATTTAAATTGGGGAGTTTTGCCCTGAGTACTGCTGCTTGTAACGAATCAAGTCTTGAATTCACGCCTACTACATCATGGTGATACCGCTGATACATTCCATGGTTAACAATACCGCGTAATGTATGTGCTAGTTCATCATCGTTCGTGAAAATTGCCCCACCATCTCCATAACAACCTAAATTTTTCGAAGGAAAGAACGAAGTAGAAGCCACATGACCAATGGTTCCTGATTTTGCTTTTTTACCATCCTTATAAGTATGGGTGGCACCAATACCTTGGGCATTATCTTCAATTACGTACAGATCATGTTTCTTGGCCAAATCCATGATAGCATCCATATTCGCACATTGCCCAAACAAGTGCACGGGAACAATTGCTTTTGTTTTTGGGGTTATGGCCCTTTCAATGGCAATAGGGTCAATATTAAAGGTATTAGGTTCTACATCTACCAAAACGGGTGTTAGCTGTAATAAAGCTATTACTTCAACAGTAGCCGCAAAGGTAAAATCAGCAGTAATGACCTCGTCGCCAGGCTGCAAGCCCAATCCCATCATACAAATTTGTAGCGCATCCGTGCCATTTGCACAGGGTATTACGTGCTTTACCCCCAAATAGGTTTCCAATTCTTTTTGAAAAGCGTGTACTTCAGGTCCATTGATGAAAGCAGACGATTCTAAAATAGTTTCAAAAGATGTATTTACTTGGTCTTTAATTTCTTCATATTGCCCTTTAAGGTCAACCATTTGAATTTTTTTCATCTGCTTCAATTTTTAATAAAGACGGTGGGTTTTTTAATTGCCTAAAAATAAACGACCGAATTCCATACAAAATTAACAAATTAAGGAGCCTTCGATAGCTTTTGTTTCAAAGAAATGTATTTTAGCACAAACACTTTTTATTGTACTTCATTTACAACATATTAACCCAGATCGCTTGGTTTCATCTAAAACTGATTGCACTGATTAAACCAAAAATCAGGCTCTTTGTGCATGGCAGAAAAAAAACTTTTTCTATTCTTAAAGACAAAATTAAGCAAGATGACAAAACCATCTGGATGCATGCGGCATCAT
This sequence comes from uncultured Flavobacteriaceae bacterium, assembly GCA_964353095.1. Taxonomy (GTDB): domain Bacteria; phylum Bacteroidota; class Bacteroidia; order Flavobacteriales; family Flavobacteriaceae; genus Croceitalea. The sequence continues at coordinate 19,038 of CAYGUO010000033.1, forward strand.
TAGGCGAGTACGAGCAGGGCTTACCGTTATTAGCAGAACTGAAAAAGACCTACCCAGAACATAAAATCATACTATCTTTCTTTTCCCCTTCGGGATATGAAATTAAAAAAGACAAAACTCCAGCAGATGTGGTCGTTTACTTACCCATGGATACCATAGCCAATGCAAGGCAATTTATTGCTTTAGCAAAGCCTGAGATATCTTTATTTATCAAATATGAAATTTGGCCCAACTATTTGCAAGAATTAAAAAAGCAAAAGATCCCCACGCTCTTGGTATCTGCCATTTTTTCTAAAAAACAAATTTTCTTTAGACCCTTTGGGGGCTTTATGAGAACTGTTTTGAAAAATATAGCTCATTTATTTGTGCAAGATGACAAGTCAAAAGAGTTACTCAAATCTATCGGTTTTAGCAATGCTACGGTAAGCGGTGATACTCGTTTTGATAGGGTTTCTCAAATCTTAACGAACGACAATACACTTAGTTTTATGAATACTTTCAAAGGTAAAAACAGCTGTATGGTTGCGGGTAGTACTTGGCCGGAAGATGAGAACATCCTTATTGATTATATCAATCTAACCAATGAGGATGTTAAATATATTATCGCCCCTCATAATATCAAACCTTCACATATTGAAAAACTTGTCAGTACGATTGGTAAAAAGGTATTACTATATTCAAAAATGAACGATAGTGATTTAAATAATGCCCAAGTCCTTATTGTTGACACTATTGGCTTATTAACAAAAATATATAGTTATGCCGATATCGCTTATGTGGGTGGCGGTTTCGCAACGGGCTTACATAATACCTTAGAACCGGCAGTTTTTGGGATTCCAGTTATTATTGGCCCAAAATATTGTGGGTTTAAAGAGGCAGAAGACTTAGTTGAACTTAAGGGTATCATAAGTGTTTCTGACAAAATAGAATTCAAAACTACGATTGAAGACCTTTGGATGAATCCTGCGCATGCTAAAAAAATAGGCGAAATCAATTCAAACTACATACGAGAAAGACGAGGGGCAACCAAACAAGTAATGGCACATATCAAAAAGCTATTTTAATTATTGCTTAGTTTTAACAAAATTCAACCACCATGGATAAACGCATTTTAAGGATTTCATTGACCGCTGCACTAGCGGGTTTTTTATTTGGTTTTGACACCGTTGTTATCAGTGGTGCCAATCAACCGATAAAAGAACTATGGGGCACCAACTGGTTCTTAGGGGATTCAATTTTCACCTTTCATGGTATTTTCATCATGTCAATGGCGCTTTGGGGTACGGTCATAGGTTCACTGTTTGGTGGAATCCCTACTGACAAATTAGGCAGAAAAAAGACTCTTTTTTGGATTGGGATACTCTACTTCATCTCCGCCTTGGGTTCAGCACTAGCACCCGAAGCTTATAGTTTTTCTTTTTTTAGATTTATTGGCGGTATAGGAGTTGGCGCATCATCAGTGGCTGCACCAATTTATATTTCAGAGATTTCCAATGCAAATAACCGTGGAAGGCTCACAGCAACCTATCAATTTAATATTGTTTTCGGTATTTTAATTGCCTTCATCTCAAATTATCTTATTGGTATCTTTTTTAACGCCGAAGTTTCTTGGCGCTGGATGTTAGGTATGGAAGGCCTCCCCGCCTTGATTTATATTTTTATGGTGACCAAAATACCCAATAGCCCAAGATGGTTATTAATGAAAGATAGTGATGATTCACAAGTACTGAATGCACTTTCATTGTTAGGCGTTGCAGAAAAAGAAGCCAATCAGCGATTAGCGACTATAAAAGAAGGCTTGCTCAGCTCGGCCACCAAAACAAAAGAAAAACTATTTTCAGGTAAATATAATAAGCCTTTGCTGCTTGCTTTTTTCTTAGCTTTTTTCAATCAGCTTTCGGGAATCAATTTTGTTCTGTACTATGCCCCTGAAATTTTAGAACGTGCCGGATTGGCTTCTGGGGAATCTCTTTTCAGTTCCATTTCAATTGGGGTCATCAATCTCATATTTACTTTTGTTGGCATTTCTCTAATAGATAAACTTGGCAGAAAACAACTAATGTATATTGGTTCCATAGGCTACATCATTAGCTTGGCAATTGTGGGATGGTGTTTTTATAGTGGAGCAAGCTCATTTTTGTTACTGATTTTTATTTTAGTGTTCATTGCATCGCATGCTGTTGGTCAAGGGGCAGTAATTTGGGTATTCATTTCAGAAATATTCCCTAATAAAGTGCGCGCTTATGGCCAGTCATGGGGTACGGGAGTGCATTGGGTTTTTGCAGCATTGATTACCTTATTGACTCCCACATTTTTAGATGCTGAAATAGGTATCTTTAAAGAAAATCCGTGGCCTATATTTATTTTCTTTTCGGGTATGATGGTCTTACAATTATTATGGGTATTTTTTGCTATGCCTGAAACAAAAGGTATTTCATTGGAAGATTTAGCCAAAAAGCTCAGTAATAAAAACTAGAAATTACTCATCGAAACAAAACGCCCACACATACCCTAAATGGAGCATTTAGTCGAATAATACACTGTAATTCAGCTAATTTATCATGAGTTTTATGTACATTGAAAGAAATTACACTACTATGACAAATCAAATATCCTTAGGAAACAAATTATTAGTAGGATTTTTACGAATAATGGTATTTACACTAATATTAATATTAATAGCGATTCCTGTTTGTATCTTATTAGATCAATTAGGATTTATAAGCTAATAGTACTAATTCTATTTTTAACTCATAAACCTCTCCTTTTTCCGAGAGGTTTTTTTATTACATTACAAATGGCTGCCCTGTACTTTGAAGTACCGCAAACCAAAACTCGCTTTCTAAATCAATTTTCTTTCGTTTTTGAGTAACCGCCGCAATGGGCAGGTACACAAACTTGTTATTTACCCTACCGACCACAAATTTTGTTTTTCCTGCCATCGCACCATGAACAGCCATATAGGCCAAGCCACTACAAAAAACACTATCCCCTGAGTTTGCAGCTGCGCTGCGAACAATATAACTAGGATCAATATATTTGATGGTTACTGGAAATTCATTTTTGAAGTAATCTTTAATTTTACCTTTTAAAAACAACCCTATATCATCATGTTGCACATTTCCGGAAGCATCTTTACGTACTTCATCTTTCTTAAACAAATGTTGCCCTGCTCCTTCCGCCACTACGATAACTGCATGATGTTTTGATTTTAGTCGTTTTTTCAAAACCTCTAAAAACCCATTTTCTCCATCAAGGCTAAAATCCATTTCCGGTACTAACACAAAATTTACTACAGGCATTGCCAAGGCGGCCGAGGCAGCAATAAATCCGCTATCCCTTCCCATTACCTTAACTATTGAAATACCGTTAAAAGCCCCTGACGCCTCGTTATGGGCATCACGTAAAATAGGACTTGCAATATCAAACGAAGTTTCAAACCCGAAGGACTTATCAATAATATCAATATCATTATCAATAGTCTTTGGT
>CAYGUO010000034.1:0-22133 GCA_964353095.1 uncultured Flavobacteriaceae bacterium
TATAAAACCTATCCCCGTATCGTTGGTGAAACAGGCGGAAAAGATTTTATTATTGCCCACCCAACTGCAAATCCAGCACAAGTAGCTACTGCCATTGTTAGAGGTTCTTTTGAATTTCAAGGACAAAAATGTAGTGCCGCCTCAAGGGTATATTTACCCAAATCAACCGCTGATGAAATTTTAGACTTGGTTAAAAAAGATATTGAAAGCTTTAACAAACCTGGCTCCCCTGAAGATATGGGCAACTTTATAACTGCCGTAATACATGAAGGTTCTTTTGACAAATTGGCCAAATTCATTGATCAAGCTAAATCTGATTCAAATGCTGAAGTATTTGCAGGAGGTTCTTATGATAAATCTAAAGGTTATTTTATAGAACCAACCGTAATTGTGACCACTGACCCAAAATACACCACCATGTGTACGGAGCTTTTTGGCCCAGTGGTGACTATCTATATTTACGAAGACAAAGATTGGTCCAAAACATTGAAACTAGTTGATGGCACCTCGGAATATGCATTGACCGGTGCAGTGCTTTCACAAGATAGATACGCCATTGACGAAGCAACTAAAGCACTCCAAAATTGTGCGGGCAACTTCTATATCAATGACAAACCAACGGGAGCGGTCGTTGGCCAACAACCGTTCGGTGGCGCCAGAGCTTCGGGGACTAACGACAAAGCAGGCTCCGCCCAAAACTTATTAAGATGGGTTTCACCAAGGTTAATTAAAGAGACTTTTGTAACACCTGTAGACTACCGTTATCCTTTCTTAGGATAAACCGTAAGCAATTAAATAAGTAGCCGTTATTTCTTAAGTTCAGGGAATAACGGCTATTTTTATTGCAATAGATTGAAATACCCATCACCCATGATAAGACCTTACGTTTTAGCTGAAACCAATTGGAAACATTTAAAAGACGAAAACATTGAATTGGCCATTCTACCTTGGGCTGCTACCGAAGCCCACAACTATCATTTACCCTATGCTACTGACATCATTGAAGGTACAGCCATAGCTGAGGAATCTGGTCGGATCGCCTGGGAGAACGGCGCTAAAGTAATTGTCTTACCTACCATTCCGTTCGGGGTCAACACTGGCCAATCGGATATTTATTTGGACATGAACCTAAATCCCAGTACCCAATTTGCCATTCTCAAAGACCTTATTGAAGTTTTGAATAGACAGGGCATCCATAAGTTTATGATATTGAATAGTCATGGTGGCAACAACTGGAAATCAATTGTAAGGGAATTGGGCTTGCTTTACCCTAAAATGTTTATTTGCGTTACGCACTGGCCAGATACTATAAATAAAAACAACTATTTTGACGAACCAGGGGATCATGCGGATGAAATGGAAACCAGTCTTATTCTTCATCTTGCCCCTGAACTGGTCTTAGCCAAAAAAGAATGGGGAGCGGGAAAAGAACTAAAAAATAAAATCAAAGCCTTTTCTGAAGGTTGGGCTTGGACGGAACGTCCGTGGTCAAAAGTTAGCGAAGATACCGGAATAGGAAACCCAGCTGCAGCATCTAAAGAAAAGGGAGAAGCCTTCTTCAATGTGATATGTGAAAAAATGGGGCAGTTGTTTGTTGATATTGCCAATGCAGATATTGAAAATCTCTATGAATAATCATGAGATTAAAAAGCAAACATTGCAAACTCATCCGCAACCCTTAATTTCATTCTTCATCTAAATAACAAAACGATGATGAAAAATATTATTTCAATTGGTCTCATATTCTTATTTGCTTCCTGCTCCAATGATGATGACGGCCTAGCCATTATCCCCGCTTGTGGAGTATCCAATCCTATTATAGAGCTGGCATGGCTTAAAACAGAAACTGAAAATAGAGCAGCAAATCAAACTGAGTTTTCACAGTATGACTATATAACTCAAGGAGAATTTAACGGTGATACTGTTTTTCTATATAAAAATTGTAATCCCTTAGCAAATTCAGTTGTACCCGTACTAAACTGCGAGGGAACTATGATTGGTATATTAAGTCTTGAAATTCCACCAGAAGAAATACTTGAAGAAACACTCATCTGGAAAAACCAAGATTCGTCTTGTGATTTAGAGGTTTTCATGGACTAAATGTTATCAGTTTACTGGGATAAATGAATCATAAGCAGACAAAATAGGTTCACTATCCTATAATTTCAATGTAAATTTAACGTTAATTAATTGTTTGTAAATTATTATTAACTAACTTTACATACTATTATGACAGCATTAGGAAACATATTAATAGCTCTTGGATATTCCGTTGAAAGATTTTGGTTCTTCCTAAAGAACTATGCTCATAAATGCAGACTTGTTTACGCCAATGTCTTTTTCACCTGATAAAACCTGTTTAAAAGGTTAATCGCTCCACCACCCCATTTCACCCTTATATAGCGGACCTTTTTAATACAAGCAAGATTTTGATTACATTTAAACATTGCTTAAATCCATAAGTTTTGAGCACAACAACCTTAAACATAAAAGACATGAAAAAACTAGTAGCGTTGTGTCTGTTATTTACTACCGTAATAACTTACGCACAAAACAATTTAGCACAGGCCACCATTCAAGGTGTTCTGTCTGGTAATCAAGGACAGGTCATTCAATTGGCTGAGGCCTTTTCTGAAGAGCAATATGATTGGCGCCCTGCAGAAGGGGTGAATTCTGTTGCAGAGGCTCTTTTACATGTGGCACAGGCCAATTACTATTTGGCAATGAAAATGGGTTTTCCACCGCCAGAAGATGTTGATATGATGTCTTTAGGGCAAATTACCGGCAAAGACAACATCATTGCCACATTAAAAAAATCAAATGCTTTTGTACTTGAGAAAATTATGATGGTCGGGAATGATGATTTGAGTACAGAGGTAGACTTTGGTTTCGCCAAAATGAACAAAATGGGTGGTCTTTTGGCTATGATGGAGCATAATGGAGAGCACAAAGGGCAACTCATTGCTTATGCTCGTTCTAATGGTGTTGTTCCACCTTGGAGTAAATAATATGAACCAAGATTAAAAAGGCGCTTCTAGCGTCTTTTTTTTATCCTTTATGTTTTTGTGGCAAATACACCACTTTTTTTGTTTCAAAAAATTCCTCTTTAAAATAGTCATTCAAATTAAAAATCTGGGCATTGCGATAGTTTTTCAACTCTTCTGTCAAATCACCTCCTTTTAAATATAAGATTCCATTCATTCTTTCATGTGAAGAATCTTTTTTGATTTTACCTTTTGTCCAATGCACAAAAGTAGGCATAGCGGCAACAGCCCTGCTGATTATAAAATCAAACTGGCCCGTCAAATCTTCAACTCTTGAATGGTGAGCAGTAATATTATCTAAACCTAGTCCATTTATAACTTCTTGCACGACCTTTATTTTTTTACCAATGGCATCAACAAGGGTAAATTGGGTTTTTGGAAATAATATCGCAAGCGGGATTCCTGGAAAGCCACCACCCGTGCCAACATCTAAAATTTGTGCTCCTTCATTAAAATGTTGAATCTTTGCAATACCTAAAGAATGTAATACGTGTCTCAAATATAATTCGTCAATATCTTTTCGAGAAACCACATTTATTTTCTGGTTCCAATCATGGTACAAATCCTCCAATTGCAAGAAATGTTGTTTTTGAGTATCAGTGAGTGTCGTAAAATAGTTAAAAACAATTTCCACATTCATGGGTATTCTATTAATTTGGATAAAAATAATACTTTTACTATCCTTATAGTCGTTTTAAGTAAACACTAACTTTTAAGGGAGTCAAATTATCTATCTTTGTAAAAAACAGTTTATGAGTAAGGAAACTATCCGCTTTTCAAGAAAAGATTCCGCACAATTTTTCAGAACCCTCAATAAAAGGGTCAATGAATATTTTAATGAAAATAAAATTAAGAAGACAGGCAACTGGAGACTGCATCTTAAGACGATTGTCATGTTTGCCCTTTTCCTAACCCCATACTTTTTAATACTTACCCTTAATTTACCATTTTGGGGCTATGTATTATTGTCAATGGTAATGGGTGTTGGTATGGCAGGCGTAGGCATGAATGTAATGCATGATGGAAACCATGGTGCCTATTCCAATAAAAAATGGGTTAATAAGTTTATGGGGGGCAGTATATACATCCTTGCAGGAAATGTATATAACTGGCAAGTTCAACATAACGTGTTACACCACACCTACACCAATATCCACGAACATGATGAAGATATGGAAGCAGGTCGCATCCTACGTTTTTCAAAACATGCAGAATGGAAAAAATACCACAAATTTCAGCATTTTTACTCTATTTTGTTGTACGGTCTATTGACCTTTAACTGGGCGATAACTACAGATTTTCAACAGATGTACCGTTACATGAAACGAAAACTATCCTATGGTAAATTACCTAGTCCGGTTATCAATTGGAGTACATTGGTCATCACAAAATTATTGTACATTACCATTTGGATAGTGCTTCCTTTACTTTTAGTTGATATTGCTTGGTGGCAAGTATTGCTTGGTTTCTTTATCATGCACTATGTAGCCGGAGTAATTTTAAGCGTTGTCTTTCAATTGGCACATATTGTTGATGATGCCCAAACACCATTACCGGATAAAACAGGAACAATGAAAAATACCTGGGCGATTCACCAACTTTTCACTACGGTCAATTTTGGCACTAAAAATAAAATTGTGAATTGGTTCACTGGTGGATTAAACCATCAGGTAGAGCATCACATCTTTCCTAATATTAGTCATGTTCATTACACAAATATTTCAAAAATTGTGAAACAAACGGCAAAGGAATTTAATTTGCCGTACAATGAATATAAGACGACCAGAAAAGCTATAATTTCGCACTTCAAACATTTACGAGACTTGGGTAGACAACCTGAATTGCAGTATTAGAAATTTCACTTAAAAATGAGCAACCAACTTTCGGATAGGATAAATAGTGTAACTCCGTCCGCAACTCTTGAAATGGCCGCAAAGGCTCGTGAACTTAGGGCATCCGGCAAAGATATTATAGGCTTGAGTTTGGGCGAACCAGACTTTAAGGTTCCTGATTATATACAAGATGCTGCTGTACAAGCAGTAAAAGACGGCTATAATTCATACACCCCTGTAGATGGGTATGTAGAATTAAAAGACGCTATTATCACCAAATTTAATAGGGATAATTCCTTGACCTACGACCGTTCACAAGTGGTGGTCTCAACTGGTGCAAAACAAGCATTGTACAACGTTGCCCAAGTTTGTTTAAATAAAGGTGACGAAGTAATCTTACCTTGCCCTTACTGGGTAAGTTACAGTGATATTGTAAAGCTTGCAGACGGTGTACCAATAGAGGTAGAAACTACGCTAGAGCGTGACTTTAAAATGACTGCCAAACAGTTGGAGGCAGCAATAACGCCCAAAACTAAAATGCTTTGGTATAGTTCTCCTTGTAATCCCAGCGGTTCCATATATAGTAAAGAAGAACTTAGGGCGTTAGCAGATGTGCTACAAAAACATCCTCAAATTATTGTGGTCAGTGATGAAATTTATGAGCATATCAACTACGGAGTAACTGCACACGCATCAATGGCAGAATTTGACGATATGTTTGACCGCACCGTTACTGTAAACGGAGTTGCAAAAGCATTTGCAATGACAGGTTGGCGAATTGGTTACATTGGTGCCCCAACGTACATTGCACGTGCTTGTAACAAGCTACAGGGTCAAGTTACCAGTGGTGCCAATTGCATTGCCCAACGCGCAGTAATCACTGCGTTGCTGGAATCACCCAATCGTATTCAATATATGGTTGACGAGTTTAAAGAACGAAGAAAATTAATTTTAGGCTTATTAAATAGAATTGATGGTTTTCAATGCAATGAACCTGAAGGTGCTTTTTATGTTTTTCCTGATGTATCCGCACATTTTGGAAAAACCTATAAAGGAATTAAAATTAACAATGCCTCGGAATTTGCAATGTATATATTGGAAAACGCCAATGTAGCTACTGTAACGGGAGCCGCTTTTGGCAATCCAAACTGTATCCGAATTTCTTATGCCGCTTCACAAGAAGATATTAAAGAAGCTATTTCAAGGATAAAAGCGGCGCTCAGTTAATAGAAGAACGTTTTCAAATACACACCCTTAAGGATTTAAATTCTTAAGGGTTTTTTTATGGTTTAAAGAAGTTAGCCCAAAACCTATCTACCTTAAAAATATTCAAAATAAGACTACAGCCCAAAGGATTCCGTAAAAAGTCAAGCCAAAAAGAGAAAATGCTCTTATCTTCAAGGCTATAATATCACCGTTATGCAAAAACTACGTTTAAATTTAAGTTTCGCCTTTTTCGGCTTGGTCATCTTTTCTTGTTTTTCTCAGAAGAAACCTAATGTAGTATTGATTTTTCCTGATAATCTGGGAGTTGGAGAAGTCGCCTCCTACGGAGGTGCTCGCGGCGTACCTACACCAAATATTGATAGAATAGGCGAAGAAGGAATTAAATTGACCAATTTTAATGTAGAATACTCTTGTACACCCTCACGGATTGCAATACTAACGGGAAGATATGCCGTTCGAGCGGGCGAAGATTATTATTCGGGGACTACTTTATGGGAAGAAACCATCGCTGAACGATTAAAATCAGAAGGATACGCAACGGCTCTTTTTGGCAAATGGGATCTTGGTGCTAAAAATTGGCTTGGAAAACGAGAACCAACAGACCAAGGTTTTGATGAATGGTATGGAATTCCTGGAACAACCCATGTCTCACAATTCCCATCAATGGAAGGTTTTGACCCCACTTTACAACCAGAACCATACATATGGCAAGGTATTGCCGGAAGCGACTCAAAAAAAGTAAAACCCTTCAATCCAGAAACCCGACGTACTATTGACCGCGAAGCTGCAGAAAAAAGCATGAACTTTATAGCGGAAAATGCAAAAGAAGGTAAACCCTTTTTTCTCTATTATGCAATGACACAATTACATTTTCCTGCCTTACCTCATCCAGATAAGGCCGGTACAACAGGAGCTGGAGATATGGGAGACTCCATGGCAGACGTTGATTATAATGTAGGTTTGATATTAGACCAATTAAAAAAATTAGGTATTGAAGACAATACCCTGGTCATATGGTGTACCGATAATGGTGCGGAAATGAGGCGTCCATGGCGAGGTTCTCCTGGCCCCTATAGAGGATACTACAATTCTGCTATGGAAGGAGGAATTCGCACGCCTTGCGTTATAAAATGGCCAAATAAAATAGCTCCAGGACAAGTTTCTAATGAAATGGTTCATGAGGTTGATTTGTTCACTACTATCATTAACGCCACCGGCTCTGATGATGCCTTGCCCAAAGATCGTTTTATCGATGGGGTCAATCAACTTCCTTTTTTAGAAGGAAAACAAAAGCATTCAAACCGTGAGAGTAGCATCTTTACGCAACGATTTGGTGATATTATGGCTGTAAAATGGAGAGATTGGAAGCTATGGTATGTCTACAAAACCGAAATGCCCGATTCTGAACCTGAAAACCAAGTACGCCTATTTGATTTAAGGGTGGACCCCAGAGAAGAAATAGACGTGAAAGATTATTATCCAGGAGTTATAGGTATCATGGATAGTATTGTTAAAGAGTATGAAGCTACTTTTATAAGACACCCTAGAGTTTCTGCATCTGCTAATGTTGTCGAACCCTATTTACCGCCTGCGAAAGGTTCAGGGAATCCAGTGCAAACCTATGCAAGAACAGACCGCGATAAACTTGAACCACGAAGCTCTGCAATGAAAAATCCGAATTTTTCTGGAACTTGGTCTACCACGGTGCTGCATAGAGTTTCCGTAATTAACCGGGTAGATGAACCTTTGGTACCAACATTAGGAAGTGGATGGGGCAATAAAATATCAGTCAGCCATACACCTGATCAACTAGCGATAGAACGTGTTATATTCGTCCCAAGGGAAATTCAACAATTGGTCCGTTATAATTTTGCTTTAGATGGTTCTGAATCTGAAAATGAAATACTAATGGGGCGGACCGGACAACCAATAATATCAACATCTAAATGGAACGAAAATAGATTAGTTATCACTTCAATGAATCCCTTTCAAGATACGAGAAGCGGAAAATGGTTAAGCAGCAAAGTAACGCAAACGCTTTGGCTCGAACCACCTACTAAAACCCCATGGGAACCCACATTAATCGTAGAAACCACAAGAGAAGGCCTTTTCAACGGCTCAACTTCAACCAATAGAACGGTTTACACAAAGGGGTACAGGTAAAATTAACAATGAAAAAGATTAAGTCCGCTTCCAGAAATAGGGTGTCATAATAATCAGAACGGTAAAGAGTTCCAATCTGCCAAGAAGCATTAAAAAGCCGCACCACCATTTTCCAAAAGCGGGCAATTCACTGAAGTTGACCACTGGGTTTAAATCACCCAACGCAGGGCCAACATTCCCCAACGAAGATGCAGCACCACCAACGGCAGATTCAAAGTCAAGACCTAAAAAACCAAGCACCAAAGCACCAATTATAAAAAGCAACATGTAAAGCACAAAAAAGGCAATGATATTGTACACAATATGCTCACTAACCGTCTTATTATTATATCTCACGGGAATTATCGCATTGGTATGAAGTGTTCTTTTAAATTCTAAAATTCCGTTTTTAATGATCAACAAATGTCTCATTACTTTAATTCCGCCTGCAGTTGACCCTGCGGAACCTCCCAAAAACATCAAACCAAAGAAAAACACAGTCAAAAAGGGCGTCCAGTTGGTAAAGTCAGCGGTCACAAAACCCGTAGTGGTTACAATGGCAATAACCTGAAATAATGAATGGCGAAAGGCGCTTTCCACCTCCCCAAACACCATAGGGTGGTAATCCGAAATAGGAACATCTGCCTGAAGCCAGACAATACATGTTGCGACTATGGTAAAGGCTACAATAAAAAAGGAGTACACCTTAAATTCTTCATCTTTGAAAATACGCTGTACTTTACCAGTAAAAGCGAAGTAGCTCAATACAAAATTGGTACCTGCCAAGAACATGAAAACAATGATGATGTATTGAATGAGTGGCTGGTCGTTCCAGTAAGCAATACTGGCGTTTTTTGTTGAAAATCCGCCCGTAGACAAGGTCGCCAAAGCATGGTTCGCAGCATCAAATAGTGACATTCCGGCCAATTTCAGTAAAATGGTTTCTGCCACGGTATACCCTACATAAATATACCAAAGCCTTTTTGCCGTATCCGTAATCCTTGGATGTAATTTATCACCACCAGGACCCGGTGCCTCAGCGGCAAAAAGCTGCATTCCCCCTATACCTAAAAGCGGGAGAATGGCTATTGCCAAAACAATAATTCCCATTCCACCAATCCAATGGGTCAAACTTCTCCAAAATAAGATGCCTTCGGGCAGTGATTCAATATCGTTTAAAATGGAAGCACCAGTAGTAGTGTACCCAGAAATAGTTTCAAAAAATGCATCGGTCACATTGGGGATGGCCCCTGAAAATAAATAAGGTAAGACGCCGGACATTGACATGATCAACCATCCAAAAGTTACAATAATATAACCCTCTTTTCGCTTTACTTCTTTACGATGACCACGAGTATAAAACATAGCCATAACACCCACCAACAAGGTAACAATGGCTGCCATGGTAATATCTAAAGTAGCCCCATCTTTATAAATACCGCTTACAAAAGCGGACAGCAGCATGAAAGCCCCATTGCAAAGTAGCAAGAGTCCCATGACATGAAAAATAATTCTGAAGTTGAGCCACATTATAAAAACAGCTTTTCAATTCTTGGAATAGCCTTGGGCAAACTGCATACTACGACCTTGTCACCATGGGCAATCTTAAAGTCCCCCAAGGCAATCAAACCTTTGCCGTTTCGGATAACACCACCAATGATAGCTTCCCTTGGAAATTCAAGTTCCTTAATTAGTTCTCCGTTGACCGCAGAACTTGGTTTTACTTCAAATTCCAGAATCTCTGCATTTAAATTATTGAGCCGGGTCAGAGCAAGTACTTTACCCTTTCTAACGTATCTGAAAATATTGTTAGCAGCTAACAGTTTTTTATTGATCAGTGTATCAATACCAATGGAATGTGAAAGTTGAAAATAGTCCATATTCTCAACAAGGGCTATAGTCTTTTTAATACCCTTTGATTTTGCCACAAGGCAAGACATAATATTGGTTTCAGAATTACCGGTAACCGCTATAAAAGCGTCCATAGATTCTAAACTCTCCTCTTCTAAAAGTTCCACATTACGACCATCACCGTTTATGATGAGTGCATTAGGAAGGTCATCAGCAATATCAAATGCTTTTTCCTTATTTTTTTCAATAAGCTTTACGTTAAACTTACTGGCACAGAGATCTCGGGCTGTTTTAAAACCAACCTTACTACCCCCAAGAATCATTACATTCTTAATTTGTTTCTTTTGTACCCCTGTAAGCTTGTACAAATCATCAACACCACCCAATGATGTAATAAAATAAACTTGGTCGCCTTCTTTAAAAACAGTATCTCCTCTTGGAATTAAGGTATATTGGGTCCCCATTCGTTGGAGGGCTATCGGCATAAAATGAAGCTCAGGAAAAATAGTAGCGGCATCTTTGACCATTTTACCTATAATAGGAGCTGTTTTTGGCAAAAAGACCCCAACCATGGTTAGCAATCCACCTTCAAACTCGTAGGTATCGTTAAAAGCAGATTGATTTAACAATAACTCAATTTCAGTTGCCGCCAACTCTTCAGGAGATATTAATTCGTCAATACCAAGCTCTTCAAACTTTATTAATTCCTTATTGTCAATAAATTCTGTGTTTGAAATTCTAGCAATGGTTTTCTTACTTCCCAACTGTTTGGCCAGCAAACATAGGGTTAGATTCGTTGTTTCTGAAGCTGTTACTCCAATCACTAAATCAGAGGCATCCACTTTAGCATCCAACAATACTTCAATACTTGTGGCATCACCTTTTAAAACCCTAATATCTAAATGATTATCCGCATAGGACAAACTTTCCTTATCGGTATCGATCAATGTTATTTCTTGAGCTTCGTATGATAATAACTTGGCTAAGTGAAAGCCAACCTCACCTGCTCCTGCAATGATTATTTTCATTACCTAAAAAGTAGTTTAAAACTAATATTGTTATCGGAAAGAATATTTGGGTTTGTCTTTAACTGACTACTTCCCATGCCTGTTCGTCTATTTTGAGGCAAAATTACGGATTATTTTATTTATGGTGGCCAATTACCCTATTTGGGGTTATCGTATCTTTGTGCGAAAATTGCACGAATGTCCAAAACTGTTAGACCATATAAAGATTCCGATTTAGGTAAGAAGGCTCAAGTCACTAAAATGTTTGACACTATTTCAGGCAATTATGATGGTTTAAATAGGGTCATTTCTTTAGGTATTGATGTAAAATGGCGTAAACGTGTAGTGAACATCATAGGAGCATCAAAACCATCAAATATTTTAGATATAGCAACCGGAACAGGTGATTTAGCTATTGCTATGGCGCATACTGGTGCTAAAAAAATAGTAGGCCTTGATATCTCAACAGGAATGTTAGAAGTGGGTAAGGATAAAATTACCGATAAGAATCTTTCAAAAACTATTGATATGGTTGTTGGTGATAGTGAAAACCTACCTTTTGAAGACAATTCGTTTGATGCAATTACAGTTGCTTTTGGAGTGCGAAATTTTGAAAATTTGGAAAAAGGGCTTTCAGAGATTTTTAGAGTACTAAAACCCTCCGGGACTTTTGCAGTATTGGAAACCTCAATACCCACTAAAACTCCCTTTAAACAAGGATATAAATTATACACGAAGTTCATTTTACCCTTAGTAGGAAAACTTTTTTCCAAAGACCGTTCAGCATACACGTATCTCTCAGAATCTGCTGCCGTATTTCCTTATGGTGAGCAGTTCAACAATATTTTATCCAAAATTGGGTTTATAGCTATAGAACATAAGCCCCAAACATTTGGGGTTGCAACTATTTATGTAGCTTCAAAGTAACTAAATGAAAAATACTTTTTTTCTGCTCGCCCTTCTTGTAATGGCTGCAAATACTATCACTGCGCAATTCAGGAAAGACCCCATCATAAATATTCAGAATGAGGATAAAAAGCTGATTAACTTTGGCTATTATTTGGGTTTCAATCAATATGATTTTCAATTTGAGTATAAAAATGATATTGGACAAGACGTACTGGTTGAAAAAAGTCTTGGATTTAATGTTGGCGTACTTGGCGAACTTCGATTGAATGAGTATTTAGACCTTCGCTTTGAACCTGGTTTATTATATACTTCGCGGGTTCTGGGATTTCCAGGGTTTACTTCTGAGAACGATGCCATTAGAGAAGTTAGATCAACCTACATTAGATTTCCCCTTCTTTTAAAAGTAAGCACAAAACGTTTCAACAACTTCAAACCCTTTCTTGTGGGTGGTGTATATTCTTCATTAAACTTGGGAGCCAAAGAAGATAGTTTAGCCGACAATTTTAGTGGTGAATTCAGAATGGTGAAAAATGTTTACGGCTATGAACTTGGTTTTGGTGTCGACTTTTACACAGAATATTTCAAGTTTACTCCTTCCATTAGAGGGGTATTTGCCTTAACGGACGAACTGGTGAGAGACAATGACCCCAATAGTCCATGGACAGGAAATATTGAAGCGATGCGAACTAGGGGGATATTCATCAACCTAACGTTTGAATAGCAAGCAAGCTGGTTTTGTCAACCTCTTCTAATTTCGTTTAGCAATATCGCTGTTGCGGTGGCTATATTTAAACTCTCTGTATTTGCTTGACCAAATTGCGGAATCCCTATTTTCTTATCAACCCTCTTTTCAATTTCTTTAGAAATACCATTGGCTTCATTTCCCATAATTAAAATGCCAGGTTGTGAAAGCTCTTCTTGATAAACCGTTTCGCCATCCATAAAAGCCCCATAAATGGGCAATTCAGACTTAGAAATAAAACTCTCTAAATTCTCGTAAACGATATTGACCCTAGTAATAGAACCCATTGTTGCTTGTAATACCTTGGGGTTAAAGCAATCTACAGTACCTTTTGAACACACTAGATTTTTAATGCCAAACCAATCACACAGCCTAATAACCGTTCCTAAATTACCAGGATCACGAACATCATCAAGTACCAAAACCCAATCTTCAAAATCAATTTTAGTGGGTATTGGTATTTTAAAAACACCCAAAACACCACTTGGTGTATGTAATGCGCTAATTTTTTTTAAGTCAGAATCAGTAATTTCTAGCGTATCTTTCATTTCAGATTTTAACGCAGCTTGGGCAGTGGTCAAAATTTGATAAGGTTCAAAATTAGAGTTCAAAAGTTCCTTAACCGTTTTAATCCCCTCAACAAAAAAAAGCTGATGCTGATTTCGGTACTTTTTTTGATGTAAACTTTTAATGAGTTTAAGCTGGTTTTTGCTAACCATATAAATCACGTAATTTTGAATTTAATAAAGCAACAGTAAGTGCTAGAAAAATATAAGGCAAAAATAGGTTTATTATCATTGATGATTGCTCTTGCTTCATGTAATGCCATAAAAAAGGTTGGTGAAGACGAGCTGTTGCTTACTAAAAATAACGTTTATGCTGATGGCAAAAGAGTAATCAGTGAAGATGTTCAAGGACTGATAGCCCAAAAACCGAACAGCACCCTACTAGGTTACCCTTTACGATTAAATTTATACAACCTCGCCAAAGAAAATCCTGATTCTTTATACCAAAATTGGCTGAACAAAAAAGAAGGTCGTGAAAAAAGACTGAACAAACTCTTATCAAAAAAGCAAGTATCAAGATTAGGGGAATCTTTTATGGTCAAAGGCTATAACAGTTTCCTTAAAAAAATTGGTGAAGCCCCATCGATAATTGATACTGCAAGAGTAAGAAAAACCCTTGACCGCTTTGAGAGTTACTATGGCACCAAAGGTTATTTTAATAATTCTGTAGCTTATGAAATCAATAAAATTAAACGCAACAAGAGGGCTGAAATTGACTATAACATCAATTTAGGCAAACCCTACAGTATAGATTCGATTACCATTAATATTTTATCCCAACAATTAGACTCTATTTATCAAATTAACCTAGAGGAAGCATTGGTAAAAAGCGGGGACCAATTTGATTTGAGCGAGTTCACCAAAGAACGGCAGCGTATTACAGCATTATTCAGAAATTCTGGAGTTCACAATTTTCAAGAAAGCTCTATCAGATACGAAATAGCTAGAGACACATCAATCTCAACGGATAATCAAAAGATGGATATTCAGCTAAACATCAACAACCTGAGCAGTGCAAACGATAGTTTATCTGATAAAGAATACCGGGTAAACCGATTTGAAAAAATTAACATTTTTGCTGATTACCAATTTAACAGCAATATCGATTCATTGAATTCAATAGCGTTTAATAACTACACTATTTATTTTGGTGATAAATTAAAATACAGGCCAAAAGCACTCACAGATGCTATATTTTTCAAAAAAGATAATATTTATAGAGACGTTGACTATGTGCGCACCAATAGGCAAATAACAAATTTAAACACCTTTAAATATCCTTCTATCAAATTTGATGAAAACGATAGAAATGACTCTTTGGTGGCAAATATATTTTTAGCACCCAGACCAAAATACTCTCTTGATACTTCTTTAGAACTTTCAAGATCCAATATTCAACAATTGGGTACTGCTTTTTCTGTATCCGTAATCACCCGTAATGTTTTTGGAGGTGCCGAAACCTTAAGTTTCTCTGCAAGGGGATCCGTCGGTTTATTGGATGACCCTATTACAGACGAAAATTTTACCTCTGAAATTGGTGGTGACATCAACCTCACCTTTCCTCGTATCTGGTTTCCTCTGAATACGGAGAAAATAATACCCTATTATATGCTACCGCAAACAAGGCTTTCTGTAGGTACCAACTTTCAAAAAAATATTGGTTTGGACAGACAGTCATTGAATGCAGTTTTAGGGTATAATTGGTCTCCAACTGAATTTCAAAAAAACACCTTAGAGCTACTGAATATTGAATTTGTAGACAATTCCGATCCTACTGATTTTTTTAGGGTATATGGAAATACGTACAATAATCTAAACAACATTGCCAATTCTTACGAAAACATTTCAGGTTTTGAAGGTTTTTTTGATGAAAACGTAAATCCAGAAATAGATAATGATGACGAACAAGACTTGTTGATTCCGGATGGAACCTCGGATTTTACTAGTGCTTTAGTAGATGATGGGCAAGCCTTAAACGAGGAAGATTTTGATACGGTAAGAAGTATAGAAGAGCGTCGCGAAAGATTGACACAAAACAACTTGATTTTCACTTCCAACTTCACTTTTCAAAAAAACAATAGACAAGGCATCAATGATAATAGTTTCTTTCAATATCGTTTAAAATTTGAAAGCGCAGGAAATCTCTTGGCTTTGATGTCGAATATCATTCCTTTTGAAACTAATGATCAAGGTCAAGAATTGGTTTACGGGGTGCCCTACTCCCAATATTTAAAAACTGAATTTGACTATGTCAAGCATTGGAGTGCTGGCAATAATAATGTAGTGGCGTTTAGAGGGTTTGTGGGTATAGCCATTCCGTATGGCAATGCAGATAACATTCCTTTTGTACGTAGTTATTTTGGTGGCGGATCCAACGACAATCGTGCGTGGAACGTCTACTCTTTAGGCCCTGGGCGCACACAAAACGTCAACGATTTCAATGAAGCTAATTTTAAGATTGGTTTAAACCTTGAATATCGTTTTCCTATAGTGGGCGATATTAAAGGGGCATTTTTTGCAGATGGCGGCAACATTTGGAACGTTTTTGATAATGTTGATGACGAAGATGCTACCTTCAACGGTCTTTCATCATTAGGAGACCTTGCTTTGGGTACTGGTTTTGGGTTACGATATGATTTCACTTACTTCGTTATTAGAATAGATACCGGATTTAAAACCTATAATCCTGCTCGGGTTGGTTCCGACAGGTGGTTTAAAGATTTTAACTTTCAAGAAGCCGTCTTTAACATCGGTATCAATTATCCTTTTTAAGCCTAAATATTTTATTACTTTTGTTTTTTAGTATAAATCATATAACCGACAACGATTATGTCTCACAATATAAAACCTGGCGTTGCCACTGGCGACGAAGTACAAGCAATCTTTAACTACGCAAAAGAAAAAGGTTTCGCCTTACCGGCAGTAAACGTCATAGGCTCTAATACCATAAATGGGGTGTTGGAAACCGCAGCCTCTTTAAACTCTCCTGTTATCATTCAGTTTTCAAATGGCGGAGCTCAGTTCAATGCTGGCAAAGGACTTTCTAATGAGAACCAGCAAGCTGCTATTTTAGGTGCGGTTGCAGGCGCCAAACATGTTCATGAAATGGCTGAAGCGTATGGAGCTACGGTTATTTTGCATACGGATCACTGCGCTAAAAAATTATTGCCTTGGATTGATGGATTGTTAGATGCAAGTGAGGAACATTTTAAAGCAACGGGCAAACCCTTGTATAGCTCACACATGATAGATCTTTCCGAAGAACCTATCGAAGAAAATATTGAAACTTGTAAAAAATACCTCGAGCGCATGGCCAAAATGGACATGACCCTTGAGATTGAACTTGGTGTTACCGGTGGTGAAGAAGATGGTGTTGACAATACCGATGTGGATAGCTCAAAACTATACACCCAACCAGAAGAAGTAGCCTACGCGTATGAAGAGCTTTCAAAAATAAGCCCAAGATTTACAGTTGCCGCAGCTTTTGGTAATGTTCATGGTGTATACAAACCTGGAAATGTAAGTTTAACACCAAAAATTCTAATGAACTCACAAGAGTTTGTTTCCAAGAAATATGGAGTAGAACACAATCATATTGACTTTGTATTTCATGGGGGTTCTGGATCAACGGTAGAAGAAATTAGAGAAGCTATTGGATACGGTGTAATCAAGATGAATATCGATACGGATCTGCAATATGCTTTTATGTCTGGAATACGAAATTATGTAGAAGGCAAATCCGCTTATTTACAATCGCAAATTGGCAACCCTGATGGTGCTGATTCTCCTAACAAAAAATATTATGATCCACGGGTTTGGTTGCGAGAAGGCGAAAAGACTTTTATTGATCGCTTGAAAAAAGCGTTTGAAGATTTGAATAATATCAACACGCTTTAATTCTAATTCCCTCGGATTATGACATCTTGGTTTAAAAGAAAAGAGAAAGGAATACAAACCGCTACGGAGGAAAAAAAAGACACCCCAAAGGGTCTTTGGTATAAATCTCCTACGGGTAAAATTGTAGAATCTGAAGATCTTGCAAAGAATTTTTACGTAAGTCCTGAAGATGATTACCATGTTCGCATTGGTAGTAAAGAGTATTTTGAGATTATTTTTGATGACAATACGTTCAAAGAACTTGATGAAAAATTAAGCTCAAAAGACCCCTTAAAATTTGAGGATACCAAAAAATATGCTGACCGGCTTAAAGCGGCAAAAGCTAAAACTGGACTTCATGATGCCGTTCGTTCTGCCGTAGGCAAATCTATGGGAAAAGAACTCGTTGTTGCCTGTATGGATTTTACCTTTATTGGAGGCTCTATGGGCAGTGTTGTTGGTGAAAAAATAGCACGTGCCATTGATGTTGCAAAAAAGAAAAAAGCACCATTCTTAATGATTTCAAAATCTGGAGGAGCCAGAATGATGGAAGCAGCTTTATCGCTCATGCAATTGGCAAAAACCTCCGCAAAGTTGGCGCAGTTAGCGGAAGCTAAAATTCCATACATCTCTTTATGTACGGATCCTACAACTGGGGGTACCACAGCTTCTTATGCCATGTTAGGAGATATCAATATTTCTGAGCCTGGTGCGTTAATTGGTTTTGCCGGGCCAAGAATTGTAAAAGATACTACCGGAAAAGAATTACCAGAAGGCTTTCAAACTTCGGAATTTTTAAAAGAACATGGGTTTCTAGACTTTATTTCACATCGTCGTGATTTAAAACAGAAAGTCAATTTATATATTGATTTGGTTCAAAACCTGCCGGTTAGAAAAGCAAAAGAGGCTGTCTAAATTTTCAGACACCCTCTTTTTTATACTCCAATTTAGAGTTTTAATTTTTCAAAAACCTTCGTAGAAATACTTCTTGGGTATCACCATTAGGCGCAGTTAAAGTGCCTTTGGCATCGCAAATTCCATCTCCAAAATCTAAACTTACGGTATTACCTATTCTTGTAATATCCAAAACTCCACTTACAATAAATCTGCATGATAATTCTCTACGTAAAGGTGTAACCACCTCTTTTACAAAACTATTTCCAGCACTATTGGCAAAGGTTCTTTTACCGGTAATCAAGAAAACATTATCACCCCAAAAACCACTACCATACCCTTCAATCCATTCTCGAGTTCTAGTTCCTGTAAAAGAAGCCGTTTCGCCTTCTGGCCAAGTTAGGTCAAATGACACATCAGCTGCACCTTGTGGGTTTCCATTTTCATTAGAACGAACCCTAACAATAGCTGCTCCACCTTCAACTGCCACAGTATTAAATGTGAAGTTCTCAAGGGTCAATATTATTGTCTTTTGGGCAAGCTCCATATCTTTGGCATAACTTAAGGTAATCACTCCGCTAAGAATATTCCCGTTAGGCAATTCACATCCCATACCAAAATCTATTGTTCTTTCTTTAGTTGTTTCCGTTACAATGGTCGTAACTGATACACATTCTGGCAAATAGTCAGAAGAATAATTCCCTTTAGAAGTTGTTGCTATTTCATCCGAAGCGTAAATATCTTCAGCTATAATTGCTAGCTCTTCTGCAATCATTTCAGATTCATAACTAAACTGAAGTTCAGCGACGGTAATGACCGATTCACTCGACTCCATTTCAATTGTTTCTTCATTTTCCTTGCTGCAAGACGTTATCATTAACATGGCAAACAAAAACACTCCTGTCAACGTTATCTTTTGGACATTCTTTTTCATTATGATTATTTTTAATGTTTGTTAATAAGGCTAAAAACATACTGCATAAAATGAACTAGTATTATCTTAAAAAGTATGTTCACGCTAACACGCTGTCAACGCTCCATACTATGACCTAAGAAAAAAACAAAGGTTTAATCAAGAACAATAATTTTTCTTCAAAAAAAAGAATTATCTTCGCGCTCTGATTGATACACAGTCATATACATAAAAATCATTTAAAACAATATTGGAATGTATTTAACAAAAGAAATAAAGGCCGAAATCTTTAAAAAACACGGCGGTTCTGAAGGGAACACAGGTTCTACTGAAGGTCAAGTTGCATTATTTACACATCGCATCAACCATTTAACAACACACCTTAAAAGAAATCATAAAGATTTTAATACGGAGCGTTCATTAGTACGCTTGGTAGGTAAAAGAAGAAGTTTGCTAGATTATTTGAAAAAGAAAGATGTTGTAAAATACCGTGAACTAATTAAGGAATTAGGTATTAGAAAATAAATAGTGATATGGGGAAGCTTGATGCTTCCCCATATTTTTTTTATAAAGTCCTATACAAATAGGCAAACAAAAAGCTGCATTCAGTTTTTCATTGGTCAGTGCTAAAGCACACACAACAACACAACAACCCGACCGTCCGGATGGCGGTGGACCAAATGTTTAACAAGCCCTTCAATTAGTTAGAAGGCAACACACAATTTTATGATTCCAAAAGTATTTAGAGAGGTCATAGACCTTGGTGATGGTAGAGAAATTTCTATCGAAACCGGAAAATTGGCAAAACAAGCCCATGGCTCTGTAGTTGTCCAATCTGGAAAATGTATGTTATTATGTACAGTTGTTTCCAATTACGAACAAAAAGATTTGGATTTTCTTCCGCTAACGGTAGATTATCGCGAAAAATTTGCTGCTGCTGGTCGCTACCCAGGTGGTTTCTTCAAAAGAGAGGCTAGGCCAAGTGACGGCGAAGTATTGACCATGCGTTTAGTGGATCGAGTTCTACGCCCTCTTTTCCCAAAAGATTATCACTCTGAAACCCAGGTAATGATTCAACTAATGTCTCATGATGAAGACGTTATGCCAGAGGCAATGGCTGGTTTGGCTGCATCTGCTGCGATTCAGTTATCAGATTTTCCATTTGAATGTGCTATTTCAGAAGCAAGGGTTGGTCGTGTTAATGGTGAGTTCATCATCAACCCAACAAGAGCTCAGTTAGCAGAATCGGATATCGATATGATGATTGGTGCGTCTGCAGACTCTGTAATGATGGTTGAAGGTGAGATGGATGAAATTTCTGAAGAAGAAATGGCAGATGCTATCAAGTTTGCACATGAAGCTATAAAAGTACAATGCGCGGCGCAACTACGCTTAGCAGAAGCTTTCGGAAAGAAAGAAACTCGTGAGTACCCTGAAGAAAGATCTGATGAAGATCTTGCTAAGAAAATTCACGATATGGCATACGATAAAGTATATGCAATCGCGAAAGCCGGCTCTGCAAAGCATGAAAGAAGTGCTGCATTCAATGAAATCAAAGAAGAAATAAAAGCTACTTTCTCTGAAGAAGAATTGGAGGATTTTGGAGGTTTGGTTTCCAAGTATTATCGCCAAGCCGAAAAAGCTGCAATTCGCGACCTTACCCTAAACGAAGGTTTACGTTTAGATGGCCGTAAGACTGATGAGATTAGACCAATATGGTGTGAGATTGATTATCTTCCTTCTACACATGGTTCCGCTATTTTTACACGTGGTGAAACTCAGGCCTTAGCCACTGTAACTTTAGGTACTTCCAGAGATGCAAATAAAATAGACATGCCTTCTCATGAAGGTGAAGAGAATTTCTATTTACATTATAACTTCCCTCCTTTTTGTACTGGAGAGGCTAGACCTATCCGTGGAACATCCCGTAGAGAGGTTGGTCACGGTAACTTAGCGCAACGCGCACTCAAAGGAATGGTTCCTGATGATTGCCCTTACACCGTACGTATCGTTTCTGAAGTATTGGAATCCAATGGTTCTTCTTCTATGGCGACCGTTTGCGCTGGTACAATGGCCATGATGGACGCCGGTGTTCAATTAAAAAAACCAGTTTCAGGTATCGCTATGGGATTGATTTCTGATGCCGATTCTGGTAAATATGCGGTTCTTTCTGATATTTTAGGTGATGAAGATCACTTGGGAGACATGGACTTCAAAGTGACCGGTACTGCAGACGGAATTACCGCTTGTCAAATGGATATTAAGGTAAAAGGATTATCATACGAAATTCTAGTGAATGCATTACAACAAGCTAGAGCGGGTCGTTTACATATTCTTGAAAAATTAACAGATACGATTGCTACACCTGCCGCGGATGTAAAACCCCATTCACCAAAAATGGTTACACGTACCATTCCTAATGAATTCATTGGTGCCCTAATCGGACCTGGTGGAAAAGTGATTCAAGAACTTCAAAAAGAAACAGGTACTACTATCGTTATTAACGAAGACCCTGTTACGGAAGAAGGTATTGTTGAAATATTAGGAACGGACCAAAATGGTATCGATGCGGTGCTTAGTAAGATAGATTCTTTGATGTTTAAACCTCAAATGAACGAATCTTATAAAGTAAAAGTAATCAAGATGTTAGATTTTGGTGCCGTTGTGGAATATCTTGATGCTCCAGGCAACGAGACTTTATTACACGTATCGGAATTGGCATGGGAACGCACGGAAAATGTTACCGATGTCGTAAACATGGGAGATGAGTTTGAAGTGAAGTATTTAGGTACGGACCCTAGAACACGTAAGGAAAAAGTTTCGCGTAAGGCACTTTTACCAAAACCGGAAGGTTATGTAGAAAGACCACCAAGAAGCAATGATAGAAATCGAGGTGGACGAGATGACAGACGCGGAGGTAGAGATAACCGTGACCGTAAACCAAGAAGGGACTAAGTTCTTCTCTTGTAGTGTATAGAAAGCCTCAACGACAACGTTGGGGCTTTTTTATGCCGTTAAACGAAAAATGAGTTTTTTTACACCAATTTGTAACATTTGCGGCTTTTTTACGTATAAGTATATGCAGTCTATGCAACAGAACTTAATTTATATTAATGAGACAGCTTAAGAT
>CAYGUO010000035.1:0-8896 GCA_964353095.1 uncultured Flavobacteriaceae bacterium
CAATAAATCCTTATATTTTTTTATGGCTTCGGGTGTTTTGGGGCGTGAGGCCCTAAAAATCAATTTTGTTCCATCAGGGGAAAAGAAAGCGCCTCCGTCATAACCCAGTTCGTCAGTAATTTGTTTGACGTCCGACCCATCCAAGTTCATGGTATAAAGTTCCAAATCACCACTTCTATCTGATGTAAAAACGATTTTATCTCCCTTGGGCGACACGGTGGCTTCTGCATCATAACCTTTCTCATTGGTCAATTGAGCTGTAATATTTCCTTCTAGATCAGCTACAAAAATGTCAAATGAATCATAAACCGGCCAAACATAGTTTCCGTTTTTACGTAGCGGTACTTCCGGACAATCCTTATCTACTAAATGGGTTGAGCCATATACATAGTGTTTGTTGTCGGGCAAGAAGTAAGCGCAAGTGGTACGACCCATTCCTGTACTCACCATAGGAGGCTTTTTATCTTTAAAATTCTCCTCAATATTCATTAAAAACATCTGGTCGCATTCCATTCCCCAAGCCTCATTATTAGACTGAAAAATCATCTGTTTGTCATCCCAACTCCAGTAGGCCTCTGCATTATCACCACCAAAGGTGATTTGACGAATACTTTTAAAATACTTTTCTTCAGGATAGATAAGGGTATCACTACCAGCCATTAATGATGTTGCTTCTTTAGCAGGCACTTCTACTTTCGTCTTTGGCTCATTTTTACAGCTCATTATGGTGATGGCGGCAAAAAGCGGCAACAAATATCTCATAGGTTGTGTATTTTTACGTAAAAATAACAGCTATGCAACGTACATACCTCATTTTGCCCTTACTTTTTATTTTTTTCTTGTCCTGTAAGCAAGAAAAGCCAAAAGTAGTTTCTTTAGAAGAAGATGTTGTTTTTTTAGCGAGTGACAGTTTACAAGGTCGAGAAACGGGGACAACGTATGAAATAAAAGCTGCGGAATATATTCAAAAACGAATGGAGAATATAGGCTTATTGCCTAAAGGAAATGCGAATACGTATTTTCAAACCTTTACCTTCAAACCTAAAAACGACCCGCATTCCGAAGTGCAATTTGTTACAGGCGATAGCACTATTACCGGCACCAATGTGATTGGTTATATTGATAATCAAGCAGCAAAAACTGTGGTAATCGGAGCACATTATGATCACTTGGGCATGGGTGGTGAAGGTTCTTTGTATGCAGAAGGAGAAGCGATTCACAATGGAGCCGATGACAATGCAAGTGGCGTAGCGGTGATGCTAAACCTCGCACAACAGCTTAAAGATTCCCTAAGCGGAAGCAATTATGTGTTCATTGCTTTTTCTGGGGAGGAAATGGGACTTTTGGGGAGCAATTATTTTTCCAAAAACCCAACAATTGCCTTGGAAAAAGCGACCTATATGCTGAATATGGATATGGTGGGTCGGTTGCGTGACAGCAAAACACTTTCTATCAGCGGAACGGGTACTTCGCCCATTTGGAACCAGGTTTTAAATAGTACTAATGACTATTTTAAATTGGTTTTAAGCGAATCGGGCATGGGCCCTTCGGACCATACGTCCTTTTATCTGCAAAATATTCCTGCCCTGCACTTTTTCACTGGGCAACATGAAGATTATCACAAGCCCTCTGACGACGCTGAGAAATTGAATTATAGTGGAATGGAGCAATTGGCAACTTATATTTTGGAAATCATCAAAGAACTGGATGACAACCCTAAACTCGCTTTTAGGACGACCAAAAACGAAAGTGAAGAAGTACCGCGTTTTAAAGTTGGATTGGGTGTCATGCCGGACTATCTTTTTGATGGAAAAGGGATGCGTATCGATGGGGTGACCGAAGGTCGTCCAGGATCAAATGCGGGCCTACAAAAAGGAGATGTGGTGATTCAACTAGGAGATAGTACGGTGACCGATATGATGAGTTATATGCGGGCACTTTCCGCTTTTGAAGAAGGCAATACTGCAAAAGTTGTGCTAGACCGTAAGGGAGAAAAAGTGGAGGCTGAGGTAACCTTCTAAAAGCTCGTAGCAAAGAAGCCCTTGATAAATCTTCAGGCTTTTTTACTTAAATTTGCCCTCCTAAAAAGAAAATAAA
The DNA here is from genome assembly GCA_964353095.1 of uncultured Flavobacteriaceae bacterium. Classification (GTDB taxonomy): domain Bacteria; phylum Bacteroidota; class Bacteroidia; order Flavobacteriales; family Flavobacteriaceae; genus Croceitalea. The sequence continues at coordinate 2,098 of CAYGUO010000035.1, forward strand.
AGCAATGCCCCAAATAGGCGACATACAACTTCCTGATTTTCCATTATTACTTGCGCCGATGGAAGACGTGAGCGACCCTCCTTTTCGTGCCTTGTGCAAAGAGCAGGGTGCAGATGTTGTGTATACGGAGTTTATTTCTTCTGAGGGGCTTATTCGTGATGCTGCCAAGAGCGTGATGAAGCTTGACATTTATGAAAAAGAACGCCCAGTTGGTATTCAGATTTTTGGAGCCAACCTAGACTCCATGTTACAATCTGTGGAAATCGTGGAGAAATCGGGACCTGACATTATAGATATTAATTTTGGTTGCCCCGTAAAAAAAGTAGTCTCAAAAGGTGCGGGCGCCGGAATCTTAAAAGACATAGATTTAATGGTGTCACTTACAGCGGCAATGGTCAAACACACCAAACTCCCCGTTACCGTAAAAACCCGTTTGGGCTGGGATGAAGATTCCATTAAAATTGTTGAGGTTGCTGAACGCTTGCAAGACGTTGGCTGTAAGGCAATAGCTATCCACGGACGCACGAGAGCTCAAATGTATAAGGGCGTTGCCAATTGGAAGCCTATTGCAGAAGTAAAGAATAACCAGCGCATGCATATTCCTGTTTTTGGCAACGGCGATGTGAACACTCCCGAAGCAGCGATGCGAATGCGAGATGAGTATGGTCTTGATGGCGCAATGATCGGACGGGCAAGTATTGGTTATCCTTGGTTTTTTAAGGAGGTCAAACACTTTTTTGAAACCGGGGCCCATGCAGCACCTCCGACAATGACAGAACGTGTTGAAGCCGCAAGAAGGCATCTGCAAATGTCAATTGACTGGAAGGGCGAAAAACTAGGTGTTTTTGAAACCCGAAGACATTATACCAATTATTTTAAGGGCATTCCTAATTTTAAAGAACACCGTATGAAAATGGTCACCAGTGACGATTCGGTTGACGTGTTCGCAGCTTTTGATGAAGTTTTGGAAAAGTTTGGCGATTTTGAATTTGCATTGTAAGTACGCTCTCCCTTATCACTAGATTTTTACCAAATCTTTAGAGATGCTACTGCTTGCTATTTTTGAAGAAATAATACCCAGCACCACGATGGTTGCCAGAACCACCAATACATTGATAAAATTATATTCAACAGGATAAGCTAGTGATGGCGTAATCTTTAACCACTCAAAGGCCAGTTGAGAGCCTATTAGCAGCGACCCAAGAAGCACGCCAATCAGTCCACCAAAAGAGGTCACCAAAACCCCTTGAACAAAATAGATGTGCCTGAGCTCTTTTAGTGTTGTGCCCAAGGCATAAAGTGTTTTTGAATTCTGTTGCTTGTCTAAAATCATCATAATGATAGCGCCTACAACATTAAAAAGTGCGATAATTAAAACTAAGGTGAAAATCAAATAGGTTGCTACGTTTTCGGTGTTTAACATCTTGTAGAGTGTACTGTTCAATTCCCTTCTGGTCAATACCACCGCTTTAGTACCTAAAACTGTTTTGATGTTTTCTCTAACCGCATTGACATCCGTATTTTCTTTGACCTTAAAACTTAAACCAGAGACCTGTGTACTGTCTTTTTCCAAAAAAGCTTGTACTAAAGGCAATTGAGCAAAGAGGTATTTTTTATCAAGCCCTTCTTCAATGGCATAGGCACCACTTACCAATACCGACAGTTGGTTGTAGAAAGCGTTTGAGTTCAGCGCATCGGCGGTTAACGAACCTTTTCCGGGTTTTAGGGTAATGACCTGCAAAGGATCTTGATGGTTGTTAGGGGTTAAGCCCAAAAGGCTAACAATACCAATGCCAGCGACAACATTAAGCTCTTGAACGCCCCAATTACCAAAATACAAGGTGCTATCTAAGCCCGTTACCGACCTATAGTTGTGGTCAATTCCTTTAATATAGGCAATATGGTTTTTGTCTTTGTAGCTCAAATAAACACGTTCTTCCAGTTCTTTGGCATAGTTGGCAACCCCATTGATTTCGTTAAGCTGTTGTGCTTCATTTTCAGAAATGGAAAAGAATTTGCCCGTTGTGGGGGTTGCTTTGAGGTCTGGGTCAAATGTATTGGTGAATTGAAGGCTGAATGTTTTTAGGCCCGCGAAAGCAGAAAGCACAATAAATAAGGCTGCGGAGCCAATAACAATGACCAAAAAAGTAATAAAATTGATGATGTTCACCGCGTTTTGGCTGCTTTTTGAACGGATATAGCGCTTTGCGATGTAGATTGGAAAGTTCAACGGTTAATATTTCTTTCTTTTAGGCAATAAATCACGATTTTCGATAGGATTTTCGTCTCCTTTCAATGATTTTTCAATACCATCGATATAATCAAGGGAGTCATCTAAATAAAAAATGAGACGAGGCACCCTGCGCAGTTGATGTCTGGTCCGTTGCGCTAGTTCGTGCTTAATAAGGGGTTCATTTGATTTAAGTCCTTCCATTAGTTCTCCAGCATTATTATTTGGAAAAATACTAACGTATACCTTGGCAATAGAAAGGTCTGTGGTTACGTGTACTTTAGAAACGGAAATTATAGTACCCTTTAAGCCACCATCAGTAGCTGCGCGCTGTAATACTTCGGCGATATCTTTTTGAATGATACCGGCAATTTTCTTTTGACGTTGTGTTTCCATACCGTAAAAATAAAGGATTTAATGACGAAACTCATGATTTACTACCTTTAGCTTACTTAATTTGGTTTGAGCGTAACAATTTTATAGAAAATGGAAAAAATTGAGCATATCGGTATTGCGGTTAAAGATTTAAAGACTTCAAACGTATTATTTGAAAAACTTTTAGGAGTGCCTTGTTATAAAATGGAAGCGGTAGCCTCTGAAGGGGTACGTACTTCTTTTTTTAAATCAGGACCTAACAAAATAGAGTTATTAGAAGCCACTAATGAGAATAGTGCTATTGCCAAATATATTGCGAAAAAAGGCGAAGGCATTCACCATATCGCTTTTGCCACGGAAAATTTGGATGCGGAAATGAAACGCCTAGAGGGTGAAGGATTTACGGTATTGCCCGGATTTCCGAAGAAGGGTGCTGATAATAAGATGGTCGCTTTTTTACACCCTAAAGGAACCAATGGGGTTTTGGTAGAAATTTGTCAAGAGATTTCAAATGCATAAAATCTTTGGGATATACCGAAATAAAGTATAATTTTGCAGCCCTAGAAATAGGTCCTATAGCTCAGTTGGTTAGAGTAGCTGACTCATAATCAGTTGGTCCCTGGTTCGAGCCCAGGTGGGACCACATGTATTTCTTTATAAGCCTTAGCAATTGCTGAGGCTTTTTTATGGATTTAACTTAGGGTTCGGATAATTATCAGATTGATCTTCAATGGTATTATCCATGCAGGTAAAGTCTTTTTCAACCAGTATGGAAAGCCCGTCTTTTGCATTCCAATCCACATCATTATTGTATCCTACAACCGAATTCACCGCCCACTCCTTTTGAAGGTTTTCAGGAAAAAAAACTGTGATTTGGTTGTTGTGGTATTCCGCTTCTAAAGTGCTAATGTCCTTTTTTACTCTTAACGCGTAGGTAAGGGTTTGCTGTGCAAAATTGGTGGTCTCTTGAACCAAGCCTGCCTTGGCCAAGATTTCCACTTCAGATTTGGTTAACCTGAACCGGACAGAGTTTCCTTTTATTCTAATCTTCATATTCAGTGGCATTAGAGTATATAAAGTTCTTGATTTCACATCAAATAAACGAAACAACCTGAACAAGAATTATTAAAATATTTTAAAACAGTTCACATAGTTAAAACAACAGCTTAAATAATAATATTAACATTTCATTTTAACAATACTTCAAATAATAAGAAAAATCTTACGTTGAAATAGAAACGAAAAACCAAATTGAATACTACCACCTATTTTTCTTTAAAGAACTCGCCAATGCCTTTAGCACTTATTAAGGCAGACGGACAAGTTGTTGATGCGTCAAAGGCATTATTTTTTTTCTTTGAATGTGCCAAAGATGAGCAAATTGATAATATCGCTTTGGTAGTAGGGGCTTTATCAAGCAATTTTAAAAAGAACCTTAAGAAACAAAAGCAATTCACAGAAACTATTGAGGTTGTTTCTAGAAAGGGAAATCTTCGATGGATAAGGGCAATGATATACCCGTATTCAAAAAAAGAAGGCCTTTTTCAAGTTTCGTTTGATGATGTAACAACCAGTAAAATACAATACGATCTTGCCCTGCAAGCCAAAAAAATAGCCAAAGTGGGTAGCTGGACAGTGGATTTGGTCAATAACAAGGTTTTTTGGTCAAATGAAACTAAAGTGATTCATGGTTTACCAGCTGATTTTGTTCCTGATTTGGAGAGGGGAATTAACTTTTACAAAGAAGGTGAAAGTAGGGAACGGATTATCGGGGCGGTCTCTGAATGTATTGAGTCAGGCAACCCCTTTGATTTAGAACTCATCATTATTACTGCAAAAGGAAAAGAAAAATGGGTGCGATCCATAGGAGCGGCGGAACGGATCAATGGAAAAACGATAAGCCTCAGCGGGGTGTTTCAAGATATAGATAAAGCCAAAAGACAACGGTTAAAATATGAAGTACTAAATGACCGTTTACGCGCTGCGGTAAATAGTGCCAATGTAGGGGTCTGGGATTATAACATAATCAATAACACCTTGTTCTGGGATGATAAAATGTATGATTTATATGGCGTAAAAAAGTCGGATTTCAAAGGTGTTTATGATGCCTGGGAGCGCACCATCCATCCAGAAGATAAAGAGTATGCCGCTAATGAAGTAGCTTTGGCAATTAAAGGCGAAAAAGAATTCAATACGGAGTTCAGAATTATAAAGCAAGATGGTTCAATTGCTTTTATTCATGCTGAGGCTAAAGTCTTTTACAACAAACAGGGCAAACCCCATCGATTGATTGGCGCAAATACCGATATCACCAGAGTAAAAAGAAAAGATGAAAGACTGCGCAAACTTTTAAATGTGACCGAGAAACAAAATCAAAGATTACTTGATTTTACAAATATTGTTTCTCATAATTTAAGATCTAACTCCAGTAACATTTCCATGTTGGCCGGCATGCTTAATTCTGGTTTACCAGCTATTGAGCGTAAAAAGTTCATTGAAATGATACAAGTGTCATCTGAACAGTTAGACGAAACCATTGTACAGTTAAATGAAATTGTAAAAATTAGAACAAATTATAAGGTAGAAATCCAGCAAATACCAATCAAATTGATTATTGATAAGGTTATAGAAAGCGTTAACGGGTTAGTGCTTGAATCTGATGCACAAATCAAGGTTGAGTTTAATAATCAGTTAAAGGTCAATGGTGTTAAACCATACCTTACCAGTATTTTTCTAAACTTAATGACCAACAGCCTTAAGTACCGTGATCATAAGAGAGAATTACAAATTGACATTACTGCAAAGGTTTTACAAAACCAAACCATCATCTCTTTTTCTGATAACGGATTAGGAATTGATTTGAATAGACATGGCCAAAAAATATTCGGAATGTATAAAACCTTTCACAACAATAAAGATGCAAAAGGGGTTGGGCTTTTTATAACAAAAAACCACATGGAAGCTATGAACGGCAAAATTGAGGTGGAAAGCAAAATCAACGAAGGCACTACATTTCACCTTTATTTTATGAATAACTAATAAAGTACAATTGATGATGGACAAGCAAATATTTTTAGTCGATGACGACTTTATTTTTAGAACAGCGGCAACCGTGTTGTTAAAGAGAGAGCTGCCAAAATATGAAACTCACCATTTTGAGAATGGCTTATTGGTCTATGAAAAGCTCATGGAACTAGCTGAAAAACCTAATGATTTGCCAGAATTGTTGTTTTTAGATATTAATATGCCTGTCATGAACGGTTGGGAACTATTGGAAGAATTGAAAGCCGGACCAACACAAATTATAGAAAAGGTTTGTATTTATATTCTGACCTCGTCCATTGCGCCTGAGGATATGAACTTGTCAGAGACTTATCAATTTATCAAAGGATATATTACCAAGCCTTTTACAAAAGAGGATATAAAAAGACTACAGGTAAATTGATTTAAATGATTTTTTGCGAGTTTAAAGCTTAGCCAAGCTACTATCTAAATCGGGTAAGGCATGCAGAATAGCATCGGTAATTTCATTTTGGATTTCAGTAGCATAAACATCATATACAACTACGCCCAGCAGTAAAAAACTTAGCGTAAAACAGACGATAAGAAAACGGGCAGAAAATAGTTTTTCAGAAGTATTCATGATTGGTTGGTTAATTTAATCGTCCTCAACATAGCACAATTAAATTAACAAATCATTAACAAATTTAACAAACAGAGAATCAATCTGTTAATCTAAAAGACAACAGTTATGAATTGTGGGAACCATCACAATACGGAGGGTTGCTTGTTTTCTTGCAAGTGCACAGAAAAGCCTCTTTTGATTCTTCAACGCTAAAACCCATAGATGGCGTTGCGTTTTGAGCGCGGTGCGAACCATCGCAGAATGGCTGGTTAGTGCTATGGCTACAAGTGCACCAGGCATAACGTTTATCTTTTTCTAAAGCGATTTTAATTGGACTGTATTTTTGTTCTTCCATTTTATTTATCAATTTTTTCTAAAATTAAGTAAAACCGATCTTGGAATCTATCTAAATAATATAGCTATCGCACCAATTATGGTTACGGCGATAACAAAACGACGGTACTGTTTTTCAGTAATCATTTTAACCAATTTAACACCAATAAAAAGTCCGATCAAAAGTACGGGCAGTAATTTTAAATTAATGACCAGTGATTCCGTTGATATGGTTT
>CAYGUO010000035.1:8906-21771 GCA_964353095.1 uncultured Flavobacteriaceae bacterium
TTTTTAGGCAATCTCATCGCCAAGAAAAAGAGATTGGTAAAGGCACCGGCTAAATTACCTACCATGGTTGAAATACCGGCCATAATGCCGGTGCCACTAGCAAAAGTCCAGTGCGTAGGAACCGTTTTTGATTTTCTTCTATCCCAATAAATAATAATGGCTAGGCTGATTAAAATGAGGATGACCATACCTATTTTAAACTGTTGTTCCGGAAGGTCTTTTCCTATGACAACGCCCATTAAGATACCAATCACCATCCACGGCAAAAGCTTGACAATATAGTTCCATTGGGTATGCCGGTTATAATAAATAACAGCAAAAATATCGCCAACCAGCAATAATGGAATGATGAGGCCCGTAGATGGTTTTGCGCCAAATGCCAAGGCCATTAGGGTAACATTGAAGATGGAAAGCCCCTTTAAACCTGCTTTGGAAATACCCATCAAAAATGCCGCTAGCCCAGCAAGAACCCATGCCCAAATTGAAATATCTATTGCAACAGTACTTGTCATAAAGGCTAAAAGTAGCAATTAATGTAGTGCCGCGTAAGCTGCGGTTATGATTGGCTGCTAAGAACGACTTTTATATAAAAATGTCAAATCATGCTAGAATAAGATCAAAACGCTAAGGAACAAAAGACGGATACTAAAAAAATGATATCTTTAAAAATCAACCAATAGCCAATTATGGAACTCAGTACGCTTGATTACAGCTTTATTATTATTTTTTTCTCCATTGTTTTAGGAATAGGTGTTTATGTTTCAAAGAAGTCCGGTAAAAATTCTTCGGAATTTTTTCTTTCTGGCAGAACTATGCCTTGGTGGCTGTTGGGCCTTTCTATGGTAGCGACCACTTTTTCTACCGATACACCCAATTTGGTTACTGATTTGGTGAGAACCACAGGTGTTTCCGGTAACTGGGGCTGGTGGTGTATGCTATTAACAGGAATGTTGACTGTTTTTATTTATGCTAAACTCTGGCGTAAATCAAACGTAAAAACTGATTTAGAGTTTTATGAACTGCGTTATGGTGGTAAGCCAGCCAGTTTTTTAAGAAAATTTAGGGCGGTTTATTTAGGGGTGATTTTTAATGTAATCACCATGTCGGCAGTTAATTTGGCAGCAATAAAAATAGGGGGTATTATGCTAGGTTTAGAGCCTTGGCAGACTATTGTTGGCGCAGGTTTGATTACAGTGGTATTTAGTGCGCTTGGCGGTTTTAAAGGGGTGGTCTATACAGATTTTTTATTGTTTTTTGTAGCAATGGCAGGAGCTATTGGCGCAGCATATTATTTAATAAATATTCCGGAGGTAGGTGGTATCGAAGCGATGATGGCCAATGAATTGGTCACTTCTAAAATGAACATTCTGCCTAATTTTGGGGATACTGATATGCTGATTACGTTACTTGTTATTCCATTGGCCGTGCAATGGTGGAGTTCATGGTATCCTGGTGGTGAGCCAGGCGGTGGTGGTTATATTGCTCAGCGAATGTTAGCGGCAAAAGATGAGAACCATGCAATAGGGGCTACCTTTTTCTTTAACATTATGCACTATGCATTACGCCCTTGGCCTTGGATTTTGGTAGCCTTGGCCTCTTTGGTGGTGTATCCGGATGTAGCCAGTATTGCAGATGCTTTTCCAAATGTGCCAGCAGATAAGCTGGGTCATGATTTAGCATATTCCGCAATGTTGACCAAATTGCCAAGCGGATTGTTAGGAGTGGTATTGGCTTCGTTGGTAGCGGCCTATATGAGTACGATTTCTACGCAATTAAATTGGGGGTCATCCTATTTAGTGTTTGATTTTTACAAACTACAAGTCAACCCTAACGCTACTGAAAAACAAATGGTTGCGGTAGGTAGATTAGCTACTGTACTATTAATGGTGCTTAGTGCCTTTTTAGCTTTGGCAATGCAGAATGCAGAGCAAATTTTTAAATTACTCATCTTATTCGGCGCTGGCACGGGACTTATATTTATACTGAGATGGTTTTGGTGGCGAATCAATGCGTGGACCGAGATTTCGGCAATGTTCGCATCCGGAATTTTATCAATCATACTAAAGACAACCGCATTAGGGCCATTTTTGTTTGCACCGGAAACGGGTATATTTCCACAATGGGGAGAGATTCCTTTTGTTATGATAGTGACCACCACAATTTGGTTAATAGCGACGTTTACAACGAAACCAGAATCTAAGGAAGTCTTACAATCCTTTTATAAAAAAATTCAGCCTGGCGGCCCAGGATGGGCTAAAGTGGTCAACGAGGCGAAGAAAGATAATATTGAAATTGATTCAGGAGAAAAGTGGAGCGTTCCCTCTGGAATTACGGCAATGATCTTAGGTGTTGTGCTGGTCTATTCCATGATGTTCGCCACAGGATACTGGATTTATGGTGAAACAACACCAGCATTAATAGGAACTGGCTTGGCATTGGTCTCTGGATTATTATTAATGAAGGTTTGGAGTAAAATGAAAGAAAATATATTATAAACCATTGTTTTTATTGGAATTAGGATTCCGGTCTTTACCTTAAAAACAGTAAAATACTTTTTAAATGAAGGATAGGATTCTATCAGTCGACATTTTTAGAGGAGCAACCATTGTTTTAATGGTCTTAGTAAATACTCCCGGTACGTGGTCCAATGTTTATGCACCATTTTTACATGCGCCCTGGCATGGCTACACCCCTACAGATTTAGTGTTTCCATTTTTCTTGTTTATCGTGGGAACCTCAATTGTTTTTGCGTATAATAACAAAACCATTACATCTGGGGTATATAAAAAAATAAGTATTAGAGCGCTGAAATTGATAGGCTTAGGCCTTTTTTTAGGAGCTTTTACCATAAGCGTTCCCTTTATCAAAGAATTTGCTGATATACGCTTTCCCGGGGTATTACAGCGTATTGGGGTGGTCTTCTTTTTTGCCGCCATTTTGTTTTTGAATTTTAGATGGAAAACCCTGATTTGGATTACGGTAGCTATGCTTGTAGGGTATTGGCTCTTAATGACCCTTATCCCAGTTAACGGTGTGGAATCTACCTTGGAAAGGGCTCCAAACAATTTGGCTAATTTTTTAGATGTTCAAATCTTTGGTTCCCATAATTATAAAGCAGATTATGACCCAGAAGGCTTTTTGAGTACAATTCCCTCTATAGCCAGTGCTTTGTTAGGCATTTTTACAGGGCTTATTTTATTGTCAAAACAAGAAAAAAAGGCTACCATTTTATTCGGATTGGGAGGTGCCTTACTGATTATTGGGCATGCATGGGATTTCATTTTTCCTATCAATAAAGCGTTATGGACCAGCAGTTTTGTTTTGGTTACCGCTGGATGGGCCAATCTGGTGTTAGCCTTGATTTACTATTTAACGGACGTTAAAAAAATACGCTTTGGAAGTATCTTTCGCTACGCTGGAGCAAATGCTATCATCGTTTATTTTTTATCAAGTTTTGTGAGCAACCTCATGGGTCAAATAAAAGTTGGTGACACTTCATTACACGGGTATATATTTCAGAACGTGTATGTCCAAGATTTTATGTCGATGGAATTATCATCATTGCTATACGCTTTAAGCGTTGTTGCCTTTTATTGTTTGTTGGCGTATGTGCTCTATAAGAGAAAGATTTTTATCAAGGTATAATTATGATGAATCTACCCAAACATAAACAAATACTAATTCTTTTTACGGCCCTTATGGGCTTAAGCAATAGTACGTTTGCACAGCGGGACTATGAAGAAGGATATATTGTCACCAATGAAAACGATACCATTTACGGAAAGGTGAAAGACCGAAAAACAGGTCCTTTTAGTGAAATTCATGAAAAGGTAAGGTTTAAGGGGAAAGGGATGAAGAAACGATTTTCTGCCAGCCAAATCGCAGCTTACAAAAAAGGGGATTTCATTTTTAGAACCATGTTTTTAAATGAAGAAAAACGATTTTTAAAATTGGTTTCCGAAGGATTTGTATCCCATTATATATTAGAAGCTCAGGAGCAGGGGGAACAATTGGTTTTGGACATTGATTATTTCAAAAAAGATGACGACCAAAGATTGGTTAGGGTCACCCAAGGGGTATTTGGGTTAAAAAAGAAAGTAATCACAGCTTTTTTTAAGGATTGCCCGCCTATGGCAGCAAAAATCAAAAATAAAGCGTTTAAATATCCACATCAAGTAGTTGATTTTTATAATGACTGGAGGCAAAAAAACCGCTAATACTATTGATTTTCAAGTAATCTAGCAACGTACTTTCCAATAACATCAAACTCTAAATTTACTATGGTTCCTACCTTGTAAGACCCAAACCGCGTATGCTCATAGGTATAGGGTATGATGGCAACACTAAAATGATTTTTTGCAGAATCTACCACAGTTAGGCTGGTTCCATCAATAGTAATAGAACCTTTTTCAATGGTAACATTGTTGAGGGCGCTGTCATATTCAAACTTAAAAAACCAACTTCCATGCTGTTCTAAAATGGAAGTACAAACCCCTGTTTGATCAACATGACCCTGAACCAAGTGCCCATCTAAACGTGTTCCAAGAATCATGGCACGCTCTAAATTAACCTTATCTCCAAGGGCGAGAGTACTTAAACTTGTTTTATCCAAGGTTTCTTGAATAGCTGTTACGGTGTACTGTTCCCCATCAATAGCGATTACAGTAAGGCATACTCCGTTATGGGCCACACTCTGGTCAATCTTTAGTTCTTTAGTAATAGCTGATTTTATAGTGATGTGCAGATTTCCAGCTTCTTTTTCCAATAAGGTAACCAAGCCTAAAGTTTCAATAATTCCCGTAAACATGTATAGTTCAATTTAACTAGCTTTGTAGCATAATTTTTGCACTGTAAAAATAGGTATTCAAATATGGATTCTAAGTCAGAAGAGAAGAAAATAAAACTAGGTATTTCAATAGGTGACCTAAATGGTATTGGTTGTGAAGTTGCTTTAAAAGCTTTTCAAGATGCAAGAATGCTTGATTTTTGCACACCAGTACTATTTGCTTCAAATAAAACCATTTCGCATCAAAAACAACAGTTAGGTTTAGAGTTCAACTTTCATGGGGTTCATAGCGCTGAAAAAGCCTTAGATGGTAAAATCAATGTAGTAAATGTTTGGAAAGAAGCTCCTAAAATAGAATTTGGTAAAGCCACTGAAGAAGGAGGGAAATATGCCATAAGATCATTAAGGGCGGCCGTTGCTGCACTGAAAAATAATGAGATTGATGTTTTGGTCACCGCACCAATCAATAAAAACAATATTCAAGCTGAAGATTTTAACTTTCCGGGCCATACGGACTATTTGGCAAAAGAGCTTGAGGGCGAGAGTTTGATGTTCATGGTGACCAATGAACTTCGAGTTGGTTTATTGACCGACCATATTGCAGTAAAAGATGTTGCAAATGCCATTACAACAAAACTGATCAATGATAAAGTCGCAACATTGTCAAAATCGTTACAGATGGATTTTGGTATCAGAAAACCAAAGATTGCCTTGTTGGGTATTAATCCCCATAGTGGTGACAACGGCACTATTGGCCAAGAAGATGAAAAGATTCTTAAACCTGTTATTCAAGAACTTTTTGATAAAGGCAATTTGGTATACGGACCGTATTCGGCGGACAGTTTTTTCGGTTCAAATTCGCATCAAAATTTTGATGCTATTTTGGCCGCCTATCATGATCAAGGGCTGATTCCGTTCAAAACGCTGTCATTTGGCAAAGGGGTTAACTTTACCGCAGGGTTGAGCAAGGTTAGAACATCGCCAGATCACGGAACGGCGTATGAAATAGCAGGACAAGGTAAAGCAGATGAAAGCTCATTTAAAGAAGCTGTTTTTACGGCACTGCACATTTACAAGAACCGAAAAGAATATGTAGCCCTCACCAAGAATCCTTTAAAAAAGCAAAAGGTTCAGCGGAGCGTTCAATAGGTCTAATTATATTTTAGGCTTTTCAATTGGGTTTTTACAAATAAATAGTATCTTTGCACCCGCCTTATGGGCTGGTACACAAACCTTACGAGTTAAAAAATGGAGTTGAAAGAGTTTTTCATTCCTTTTACAGGACTGAAGTTAGGGAAACATAAGTTTGAGTACGAAATTGAAAACACGTTCTTTGAATCTTTTGGTTATGAAGAGTTTAATGGAGTTTCCATTGCGTTAACGGCCATCTTGAACAAGATGACAACGATAATGGAATTGGATATTCATGCAGAGGGCACGGTTAATGTAAATTGCGATTTGACCAACGAACCGTTTGATCAAGAAGTTGATTTAGATTTGCAATTGCTCATCAAATTTGGTCATGAATATAATGACGAAGATGATGAAATCTTGGTCATTCCCCACGGCGAACATCAAATCAATATTGCACAATATGTGTATGAGATGTTAGTTTTGGGAGTGCCTCAAAAGAGGGTACATCCTGGTGTTGAAGATGGTTCATTGCAATCTGAAGCCCTTGATAGACTTCAAGAATTACAACCTAAAGAGACTCGAGAAACAAAAGAAGACGAAGAAAATACAGATCCCAGATGGGATGGATTAAAAAAATTATTAACGGATAAATAGGTAACGATGGCACATCCTAAAAGAAAAATATCAAGAACTAGAAGAGACAAGAGACGTACGCATTATAAAGCGGTAGCTTCTACAATTGCAAAAGATAGTACAACTGGCGAAATGCACTTATACCATAGAGCGCATTGGCATGAAGGCAAACTATATTATAGAGGTCAAATTCTTATTGACAAGGTTGAAGATGAGGCTGCGGCTTAGTAATTTCAACAGAATAAAAAGAACAACTCCCGTTTTTAAGAGAACGGGAGTTTTTTTATGGATTTATTTTAATCCTAAACCAGAGGTTTTAGCGCAAAAAGTCGTTAAAAATCACTATTTTTCCTCGATTTTGTGTCATATAGAACCGTTTTTGACCAAAAAATGAATATTCATATGAATAAACAAACAGCAGCAATCACAGCTGTAGGAGCATACGTTCCTGACTTCATACTTACCAATCAGCTATTGGAGACCATGGTTGATACCAATGATGAATGGATTACTTCCCGAACAGGAATCAAAGAAAGACGAATTTTAAAAGAAGAAGGTAAGGGTACCTCTTATCTTGCGATCAAAGCAGCGGAAGACCTCATAGAAAAAAAACAACTGAATGTTGAGGAGATTGATTTGGTGTTGGTCGCCACTGCAACACCAGATATGCTGGTGGCATCAACGGCTGCTTTTGTGGCTTCAGAAATTGGGGCTGTAAATGCCTTCTCTTATGATTTGCAAGCAGCCTGCTCTAGTTTTCTTTATGGAATGTCTACCGCTTCCAGCTACATTGAATCTGGTCGCTATAAAAAAGTATTATTGATTGGGGCTGATAAAATGTCCTCCATTATAGACTATACGGATAGAGTAACCTGTATCATTTTTGGCGACGGTGCCGGAGCTGCTTTATTTGAGCCAAATGATGAAGGTCTAGGCCTACAAGATGAGTATTTACGATCTGATGGGGTTGGCCGTAATTTTCTTAAGATGGATGCTGGGGGTTCTATACTTCCTGCTTCTGAAGAGACGGTGAAAAACAAACAACATTATGTTTATCAAGATGGTAAATCAGTATTTAAGTTTGCTGTTTCAAACATGGCAGATGTTTCTGCTAAAATAATGGAGCGCAACAATTTATCTCATGACGATGTTCATTGGTTGGTACCACATCAAGCAAATAAACGTATTATTGATGCCACTGCCCGTAGAATGGGAGTAAAGGATGAAAAGGTAATGATGAATATTCATCGGTATGGGAATACAACATCGGCAACATTGCCATTATTGCTTTCTGATTATGAAAAGCAATTAAAAAAAGGAGACAACCTAGTATTTGCTGCTTTTGGCGGTGGATTTACTTGGGGTTCCATATATTTAAAGTGGGCTTACAATTCATAAAAATTAACTAAATCAAATTCAATGGATATTAAGGAAATTCAAAACTTGATAAAATTTGTGGCCAAGTCTGGTGCAAGTGAAGTAAAGTTGGAAATGGAAGATATCAAAATCACCATTCGAACAGGGAATCACAGCAATTCACCAGAAACGACCATTGTGCAACAAATACCTATGGCTCAGGCCCCAATGTCTGCAGCTCCTGCAGTACCTGTGGCAACTGAAGCTGCTGCACCATCACCTGTAGCTGAGGAAGAAAATTCAAAGTATATCACTATAAAATCACCTATTATAGGAACTTTCTACAGAAAACCCTCTCCTGATAAACCTTCTTTTGTTGAAGTAGGTCAAGACATTAATAAAGGTGATGTGCTTTGTGTAATTGAAGCAATGAAGCTTTTTAATGATATCGAATCTGAGGTTTCAGGAAAGATTGTTAAAGTTTTAGTTGATGATTCTTCTCCGGTGGAATTTGACCAACCGTTATTCTTGGTAGACCCATCATAATTTTAAGTTTAGAAGTCTAATGTTTTTTGTTTAAAACAAATGTTTTAGATAGGTAAACAATTAAACCATAAACTCTTAAACTGTAAAAGTATGTTCAAGAAAATTTTAATAGCGAATAGAGGAGAGATTGCATTGCGTGTGATACGTACCTGTAAAGAAATGGGCATCAAAACGGTTGCGGTATACTCGAAAGCTGACGAAGAAAGCTTACATGTTCGTTTTGCAGATGAGGCCGTATGTATTGGTCCAGCTCCCAGTAGTGAATCGTATTTAAAGATTCCGAATATTATTGCTGCTGCAGAAATTACAAATGCAGATGCCATTCACCCAGGATATGGGTTTCTTTCAGAAAACTCTAAGTTTTCAAAAATTTGTGCAGAACATCAAATCAAATTTATTGGCGCTTCAGGCGACCAAATCGATAGGATGGGAGACAAGGCTACGGCTAAAGAAACTATGAAGAAGGCTGGGGTACCCTGTGTTCCTGGTTCTGACGGTCTTTTAAAAGATGTGGCCGATGCAAAAAAAATAGCAAAAAAGATGGGCTACCCGGTGATGATCAAAGCTACCGCTGGTGGTGGGGGAAAAGGAATGCGTGCCGTTTGGAAAGAGGAAGAAATGAAAGAACTTTACGAAAGTGCTGTTCAAGAGGCTTCCGCCGCATTTGGTAATGGAGCAATGTACATGGAAAAGCTGATTGAAGAGCCACGACATATTGAAATTCAAGTTGTGGGGGATCAATACGGAAAGGCATGTCACCTATCAGAAAGAGATTGTTCTGTGCAGCGTAGGCATCAAAAATTAACAGAGGAGACACCGTCTCCCTTTATGACGGATAAATTACGTGATGAAATGGGGGCTGCTGCGGTAAAAGCAGCAGAATATATAAAGTATGAAGGTGCTGGAACGGTAGAGTTTTTGGTTGACAAACATAGAAACTTCTTTTTTATGGAGATGAATACCCGCATTCAAGTTGAGCACCCCATTACAGAACAGGTTATTGATTATGATTTAATTCGTGAACAAATTTTAGTTGCAGGTGGTGTACCAATTTCGGGTAAAAACTACACACCAAAATTACATTCTATTGAATGTAGAATAAATGCAGAAGACCCGTATAATAATTTTAGACCGTCACCAGGTCGAATAACAACCTTGCACATGCCCGGAGGGCATGGTGTTCGTTTAGACACCCACGTGTACAGTGGCTATTCCATTCCGCCCAATTACGACTCTATGATTGCCAAACTTATTACCACAGCACAAACACGTGAGGAGGCCATTAATAAGATGAGAAGGGCATTGGACGAGTTTGTTATAGAGGGAATTAAAACAACTATACCTTTTCACAGGCAACTAATGGACCATCCTGATTATTTGGCAGGCAACTATACCACCAAGTTTATGGAAGACTTTGAGATGGACGAAAAGTATAAAGACGAAGAACAATAATTACAACCCCGATTTATCGGGGTTTTTTGGCTATGGAACTAAGTTACTGGGAATATAAAACGTGGCTCTCAAATATCGATTTCACCATCATCGGAAGCGGTATTGTTGGTCTCAATACTGCATTACGTTTAAGACAACGTTTCCCGAAGGCGAAAATTCTTATTCTTGAAAAAGGGATACTTCCCCAAGGGGCTAGCACCAAGAACGCAGGTTTTGCCTGTTTCGGGAGTATTTCAGAGGTGTTGGCGGACTTAAGTTCACATAGCGAGGAAGAAGTGGTGGAATTGATTCAACAGCGTTTTGATGGCATCCAATTACTGCGGGAGACTTTGGGGGACCATACGCTTGACTTTCAACAATTGGGGGGCCATGAATTGTTTTTGAAAAAGGATGCAGCGCTTTTTGAAACGTGCAGAACTGCCATTCCAGAAATGAACCGACTCTTACAATCGGTTTTTAAAAAAAATGTTTTTCAGGGTACTCCCAATCGGTTTGGTTTCCAGGGCATTCAAGAAGACTACATCACCCATATCGAAGAAGGCCAAATAGATACCGGACAAATGATGCAAAGCCTATTGCAACTTGCATTAAAGCAAGGCATTCAAATACTGAACTCGATAAACGTAGCCCAATTCGAAGAAGTAGAGGATTCCGTGAAGATAAAAACCGACAAATTTGAGTGTACCACAAAACAACTCTTCATTACTACCAATGGCTTTGCCTCGGCATGGATGCCAGAACAAGTAAAACCCGCTCGGGCCCAAGTACTGATCACGAAACCTATCAAAGGTTTGGTCATCAAGGGGGCCTTTCACCTAGATGAAGGGTATTATTATTTCAGGAATATTGACGACCGCATCTTACTGGGCGGAGGTCGAAATTTGGATTTTAAGGCCGAAGAGACCACTACTTTGGGTCAGACCCAAATCGTACAAAACGAATTGGAACGCTTGTTAAAAGAAGTCATCCTTCCCGAAACACCCTTTGAAATAGATTATAGCTGGAGCGGTATCATGGGGGTGGGCCATCAGAAAAAACCAATTGTAAAACAACTTTCCAACCAGGTGTATTGCGGTGTGCGCCTTGGTGGTATGGGCATTGCCATCGGCAGTTTGGTCGGGAAGGAACTGGCAGAGTTGGTGTGATAAGTGATTGATTACGACCCGGTTTTTTTCATTCTACAAAAATACCCTTCTAAGGGGTTCCTCCCCTAAAGTTAGGGGAGGTGGTTTTCTTTGAAAGAGGAAAAGCGGAGGGGTCTATTGGGTGCTCAGAAAATTTATGCTAGCTTGAATGTTGAAAGGTTTTTTGCCAAGACCTGGCCTTAAAACCCCTTCCGAACATCGCCTGCGGCTCGCCCACCTTGCCCTATTTAGGGAAACGAGCTTTAAACATTTCCCAAAGGATGAAAACGCAAAATCACTTCTTTTGGGATTTTATCATGCGCTAAAAAAGAATCAAACCTTCCTCCCATCCAATAAATTAATAATTCGCGAACCATAAGCCGCATTTTTTTCAGAATGGGTTACTTGAATAATGGTCACCCCATCTTCTTGATTTAGCTTTTTGAACAGTTCCATAATCTCCTCACTTTGTTGAGAGTTGAGGTTTCCGGTAGGCTCATCCGCTAGAATTAATTTAGGATTCGCAATCAGTGCCCGTGCCACGCCAACCAACTGTTGTTGACCACCACTCAACTGCGCCGGAAACAAATCTTTTTTGCCAACAATATTGAAACGATCTAACATATCGGCCACCATGGCTTTACGTTCGGCACCTTTAAATTTTTTGTATAGTAAAGGCATTTCCAAGTTTTCTTGTACGGTCAACTCGTCCAATAAATGATATGATTGAAATACAAAACCGATATACTCTTTGTACAAATTGGCACGGTGCTTTTCTTTGAGGGTGTGGACGGATTCGTGCAAGAAGTGATATTCCCCTTCATCAAAACCATCTAGCATCCCGATAACGTTTAAAAGTGTTGATTTCCCAGAACCTGAAGGCCCCATGACGGAAATGAACTCTCCCTCTTCAACCTCAAGGTTGATATCCTTCAATAAAAAAATACGTTGGCCACCAGAGTTGACCCATTTGAAAATATTGTTTAGTTGTAGTAGCATAAATTCTAGTTTTATTTTCATTCCCTCGTAGGAGGGAATTCAGTTATTCTAATCTTTTATATAGTCTTATTCCTCTTTAAGCACATGAATTGGATTCGCCCTCGAAGCCTTTATCGATTGAAAACTGCAAGTGGCCATAGCGATTACAAATGTAGAAAGCCCGCCAACAAGAAACATCCAAATCGAAGGTTGAATCCGATATGTAAAACCCTCCAACCAAAGGTTCATAACATAGTAAACCAACGGAGCGGCAATAATAAACGACAGTAGCACCAAGTGAAAGTATTCCTTGGAAAAAAAGGAAATGTTTTCCAACAATGACGCTCCCAGTACTTTTCGGATGCCTATCTCTTTTCTTTTTCGTGCGACTACAAATGACATTAAGCCAAATAAACCAAGGCAGCCGATTAAAATAGAGAGTACTGAAAAGATTCCGAATCCGGTAAAAATCATATTTTCAACGGTATATTGTTTAGCTATCGCATCGTCTAAAAATTGAAAATCGTAAATGGCGTTGGTATAGGTTTCTTCCCAGTTACTTTTAATAGTATTAAGCGCCGTGTAATTCGAATCCCCCATTTTGATAAAGGCATGACTTTGATAGTACGTCCAGTTCAATAGAATACAAGGTGTAATTTCATATTGCAACGAGTTATTATGAAAATCTTTTACTACCCCGACAATGGTTGCTTGACCTTCATTTATTTGAATTTTTTTGCCAATGGCCTCCTCGGGATTCCAACCAAAAGAAGCCAAGAACGTTTCATAAACGATAAATACATCAAAACCCACTTAATTCGAAAGAAAGTATCGTCAAGCAAACACATAAAAATCA
>CAYGUO010000036.1:0-21366 GCA_964353095.1 uncultured Flavobacteriaceae bacterium
ATTGATGATCGAAACGGTATTACCAAAGCTATTGTTGAGCTGTACAAAGAAAATGGGCTACTACAAGGAAAGGTTTTGAAAATCATGGAGAAGGGGAAAGAGAATGCAAAATGCATTAAATGTGAAGGTGAATTAAAAGATAAGCCAGTAGAAGGAATGCAAATTATTTTTTCGTTTGAAGAGTCACCAGAGGGCGTATTTAAGGGGAAAAAACTTTTTGACCCAGAACAGGCGATGACCTTTAGAGGCAAAATTTGGCTTGATCCTGAAAATAAAGATAAACTCAAGGTAAGGGGATATTTAGCTTTTTTATATCGTACACAAACTTGGTTGAGGTTTACTGAATAATAATGTATCATGAGTTTTTTTGTTGATGTTCTTCTGCCGATTCCTTTAGAAAGGTTATTTACATATCGAATCTCTAAAGAAGAAGCCACTTTCATTCAACAGGGAATGCGCATTTCGGTTCCTTTTGGTAAATCAAAAATCTTCACCGCTTTAGCAATGAAGGTTCATCAAAACAAACCTGAAATTTATGAAGCTAAAGAGATTCACCAAATTTTGGATGAACAACCAATTGTAGGCAGTTTTCAGCTAAAACATTGGGAATGGATTGCAGCATATTATATGTGCACCTTGGGAGAGGTTTTTAGAAGTGCCTTACCAAGCTCCTTATTGTTGGAAAGTGAGACCATAATTTACCCTAAAGATTTAGAGCTTCTTAAAGACGCAGATTTAACGGATAATGAGTTCTTGATTTTAGAGGCTCTAAGGCACCAATCTAGTTTAAAAATAGAGGAAATCAGTAGCATTATTGAACGTAAAATTGTTTTTCCTATTATCAATCAACTGGTTAAAAAACAAGCGATTAGTATAAAGGAAGAGTTATATGAGCAGTATAAGCCGAAAATGGAAAACTACCTTAGGCTTACAAAACAATATGACACGAATGATAGTCTTGAAAATCTTTTAAAAGAGCTTACACGGGCACAAAAACAAAGTCAAGCACTATTGGCTTATTTTCAGCTTAAATCTTCCCATAAAGGTCCTATCAAAGTTTCAACATTAGAAAATGAAAGCAATGTTTCAAAAGCGGTCATTAAAGCGCTGGTGGACAAAGCTATTTTTGAGCAGTACCAAATTAGAACAGACAGGGTTGCCTTTGAAGATAGTTTCAATGAGGTAAATGATATAAACTTGAATGACTTACAGCAAAAGGCTCTTGCTGATATAAAGCTAAGTTTTGCACAAAACAAAGTTTGTTTATTGCATGGGGTTACCTCCTCAGGAAAAACAGAAGTATATATTCGGTTGATTGACGAAGCTCTCAAGGCTGATAAGCAAATACTATACTTGCTGCCCGAAATAGCGTTGACTTCGCAACTTATTAATAGATTGAAAGCCTATTTTGGAAATCAAGTTGCCGTGTATCATTCAAAGTATAGCCTTAATGAACGGGTAGAGGTTTGGAACAATGTTTTAAGTAATAACGAAAAAGCCAAAGTAGTTATTGGAGCGCGATCAGCACTCTTTTTACCATTCATAAAATTAGGATTGATTGTGGTTGATGAAGAGCATGAATCTTCTTTCAAGCAATTTGATCCGGCACCTAGATATCATGCTCGAGACACCGCAATTGTGCTGGCCAATCTGCATAAGGCCCATTGCATTTTAGGTTCAGCCACACCAAGTGTTGAAACCTTTTATAATGTAAAGCAGGGAAAGTATGGCCTGGCAACAATTTTACGAAGGTTTGGTGAAGTACTCATGCCAGAGATTGAATTGGTTGATATTAAGGAAGCAACTCGTAAAAAACGAATGAAAGGTCATTTTTCAGAACGTTTGATTCATGAAATCACAACCTGTTTAGAAGAAAAAGAACAGGTGATTTTATTTCAAAATCGTAGAGGTTTTGCACCTATAGTAGAATGTACAACGTGTGGTCACGCCACCCAATGTCCTAATTGTGATGTTAGTCTCACCTATCATCAGCGTAGAAATCAGTTAAGATGCCATTATTGTGGTTATCATATGTCATTATTGCAAAGTTGTCAAGCCTGCGGTAATAGTACTTTAGATACCAAAGGGTTTGGTACGGAACAGATTCAAGAAGAACTTTTAAAGCTTTTTCCTGATAGCAGGGTAGGGCGAATGGATCTGGATACCACACGAGGCAAATATGCCTACGAAAAAATAATCACAGCATTTGAACAACAAGAAATGGATATTTTGGTTGGTACCCAGATGGTAACCAAGGGGTTGGATTTTAGAAATGTAGCCCTTGTGGGTGTTATGAATGCAGATTCATTATTGAACTTTCCAGATTATCGGGCTCATGAGCGCAGTTTTCAATTGATTACACAGGTAGCCGGTAGGGCGGGAAGAACACAAAAAAGAGGCAAGGTTTTAATTCAGAGCTATAATCCTTATCACCAAATATTACATCAAGTTTCCAATTATGATTTTGATAAAATGTTTTCTGAACAGTTGTATGAAAGAGAACAATTTAAATATCCACCCCATACACGTATTATTAGAATTACTTTGAAGGATAGGGATTATAACAAATTGAATGTGGCGGCAGATTGGTTTGCTTCTTCTTTAAAAAATGTTTTGGCTGCTCAGGTATTGGGACCTGAATATCCGGCAATAGCGAGAATTCGCAATCAATACCTTAAAAATATTCTGATCAAGGTCAATAGAAAGCAATCAGCACCCAAAATAAAAAATAGCATTAAAAGAATTGAGAAATCCTTTAATGCTATTTCATTTTATAAAAGTATACGACTGGTCTACAATGTTGACCACATCTAACTTATACGTTGGCCAAAGCTTCAGCCAATTCTGTCTTTTTATTTCTACTTAAAGGAATTTGCCTTCCTCCAACTTCAACGTTTTTACTGTTGAACTTCTCAATTTTTTCTAAGTTGACAATGTAAGACTTATGAATTCTCAAGAATTTTTCGGCAGGCAATTGCTGCTCAAAAGATTTCATTGTAGAAAGAATTACAATATTAGCTTCATCGGTAACTAACTTAATATAATCACCCAAAGCTTCAATCCACTTAATGTCATTAAGGATTACCTTGCGTTTTTTAAGGTTA
This sequence comes from uncultured Flavobacteriaceae bacterium, assembly GCA_964353095.1. Taxonomy (GTDB): domain Bacteria; phylum Bacteroidota; class Bacteroidia; order Flavobacteriales; family Flavobacteriaceae; genus Croceitalea. Next base: position 3,105 of record CAYGUO010000036.1, read on the forward strand.
CTCTTCACAAAAATATGCTCTTCATCCTCATCAACTCTGTTGATTTGCTCGTATTTTGCAACAGCTCTTTTAACAGATGCCTCAAAACGTGCTAAGGTGATAGGTTTATGAAGGTAATCGGTAACATCATAATCAAATGCCTTTAAGGCATAATCAGGTTTACCGGTTATCAAAATAACCTGTGGAGGGTTCTCCAAGGCCTCTAATAGGTCAAAACCACTGATGATAGGCATTTCAACATCTAAGAAGATAACGTCTACTTCGTGATTCTTTAAACCGTTTTTTGCTTCAATAGCATTACTGTACTCTGCAACTAGGGCAAGATGAGGGTGATTGTTGACCAACTTCGCTACAGCCATGCGCTGCATTGATGAATCGTCTACAATTATACTTTTAAGTTTCATAAATGGGTTGATTTGTGGGGTTAAATCATCGGCAAATTACATAAAAACTACGGTAAAGCGCAACAAAAGATGTAAACATGGGCTATTCTGTTGTGTAATTAGCATTAGGCACGATGTAGGGTTTATTTTGTTTTTAGTTGTTAATAACTTCTTAAACGGATAACGAACAATTTTAATATTTCTTGTGAATACTTTTAATAATGTTTACTTTTGCGCTCCTTAAATAGATATAATATGAATCATTACGAAACTGTTTTCATTTTGAATCCCGTTCTATCTGAGACCCAGATAGAGGAAACAGTTAAGAAATTTGAAGATTTCTTAATTAAGAATGGTGCCAAAATGGTAGCTAAAGAAAATTGGGGCCTTAAAAAATTGGCCTATGCAATTCAAAACAAAAAAAGTGGTTTTTACCACTTATTTGAATTTTCAAGTCCTGGTGAGGCTATTGGGCCTTACGAGCTTGAGTTCAGAAGAGACGAGCGCATTATGCGATTTTTGACCGTGAAATTAGACAAGCATGCTATTTCTTGGGCAGAAAGAAGGAGAACTAAATTAAAAGCAAAAGCCTAGTTATGTCATCTATAGAACAACAAGCAAAATCAAAGAAAGACGGGGAAATTAGATATTTGACCCCTCTAAATATTGAGACCAACAAACAAAAGAAATACTGTCGTTTTAAAAAATCGGGCATCAAGTATGTTGATTATAAAGATCCAGACTTTTTAATGAAGTTGGTTAACGAACAAGGTAAGTTATTACCAAGACGTTTGACAGGTACATCATTAAAGTATCAAAGAAAAGTAGCTCAAGCTGTAAAGAGAGCACGTCATTTGGCTTTGATGCCATACGTTGGAGATATGTTAAAATAATAAAAGACGGAACAATGGAACTTATTTTAAAACAAGATGTACAGGATTTAGGTTTTAAGGATGACGTCGTTACCGTTAAGAACGGATACGGTAGAAACTTCTTAATACCAAAAGGGTTGGCCGCACTGGCTACTCCGTCTGCAAGAAAGGTACTTGCTGAAAATTTGAAGCAAAGAGCACACAAAGAAAAGAAAGTAGTTGACGAAGCTCAGAAAATTGCGGAAAGCCTTAAAGGTTTAGAGATTAAAATTTCAGCAAAAGTTGGTACTGGCGATAAATTATTTGGATCTATTTCAAATATTGATTTAGCCGGTTCTCTTGAAAAGGCTGGCCAAAGTATTGATAGAAAGTTTATCAGTATTCCTGGTGGCACTGTTAAAAGAACTGGAGCATACACAGCGAAAATTAGACTACATAGAGAAGTGGTAGTTGATTTTCCATTTGAGATTATTGCAGAAGCAAAATAATTAAGTTTACTTAATAAAGTAAAAAGAGCTATGCCTGCATAGCTCTTTTTTTATTTTAGCGCATGAAGTATAGTAGATTATCAAAAGAACAATTTGAAGCATTGCAGCAAGAGTTCATCAACTTTTTAGCAACGCAGTCCATCACCGCTCAAGAGTGGCAAAAACTAAAAGTTGAAAAACCTGAGGTAGCTGAAGAAGAACTGGATGTTTTCAGTGACTTGATTTGGGAGGGAGTACTGGCCAAAGTAAAGTATTTAGAGAATATCTCTGAACGGCACATGCACCTTTTTGAGTTGACTGATAAAGAAATGAAGCTTGTTTCCGTGAAGGTTTTAAATCTGGAAATCGATTTACGAACCAAGGTTGGTTTTGGGTGGTTTAAAAGAAACTTTCAGTCAGACTTTGTGGAGTATCTTACCGCTGCAAAAGCGTATTCTAATGATAAGAATTCGGATAAATTTAATTTGATACAACAAGGTGCGGTGATTACCAAAGGAGAATTGTACCAATGGTTTGACCAAATGATCAACTAGTTCTTTTGATTCCTGTTCAGGCTAGAATCCACTTTCATTATCTTTGTTTAATATTATAACCTTCATGGCACAAAAACCATCCATTCCCAAAGGCACACGTGATTTTTCACCATCAGAAATAGCCAAGCGTAACCATATATTTGATACTATTAAAAAGCAATTTGAGCTTTTTGGTTTTCAGCCGATTGAAACGCCAAGTTTTGAAAACTCAGAAACATTATTGGGCAAGTATGGTGATGAAGGGGATCAACTGATTTTTAAGATATTAAATTCAGGTGATTTTATATCGAAGGTCGATGATGTCACCTACAGTTCTAAAAGTTCAAATTCATTAGCACCAAAAATCACAGAAAAAGCCTTGCGCTACGATTTAACCGTACCCTTTGCCCGTTATGTGGTCATGCATCAAAATGAAATTGATTTTCCCTTTAAACGCTATCAAATTCAACCCGTTTGGCGGGCAGATAGACCTCAAAAAGGTCGTTTTAGGGAATTTTATCAATGTGATGCTGATGTGGTTGGGGCGAATTCACTCTTACAAGAAGTGGAGCTCATACAACTATATGATGCTGTTTTTACGGATTTAGGATTAAAGGGAACTACGATCAAAATAAACAATCGTAAAATTCTTGCCGGTATTGCTGAGGTGATTGGTGCGCAAGATTTGTTGATTGACTTTACGGTAGCCCTAGATAAGTTGGACAAAATAGGAGAGGAGAAGGTAAAAGAAGAAATGCGCTCAAAAGGTATTTCAGAAACCGCCATTAATACTGCCACTCCACTTTTTGCAATGACGGGTGATCCAAAAGACCAACTAGGGCAATTAAGGAGTTTGTTGGAGGATTCTGAAATTGGCATGCAGGGTGCAGCCGAACTGGAAGAGATTCTTGTAAAGGTTAGTTCATTAGGATTAAAATCAGCTAGTTTACAATTAGACGTCACTTTAGCCCGTGGATTGAACTATTATACCGGCGCTATTTTTGAGGTTGCAGCTCCCAAGGGTGTCAAAATGGGTTCTATTGGTGGTGGTGGTCGCTATGATGACCTAACTGGAATTTTCGGATTAAAAGAGGTAAGTGGAGTGGGTATTTCTTTTGGCTTGGACAGGATTTATCTAGTGCTTGAAGAGCTTGAACTTTTTCCTGAAGCTATTGACCAATCATTACAGGTACTATGTTTAAATTTTGGAGAAAAGGAAAGTATGGCTGCTTTAAAATTAGTTTCCCACCTAAGGCAACAAGGGGTAAAAGCAGATTTGTATCCTTCTGACTCCAAAGTGCAAAAACAGTTTAAATATGCTGATAAACGAGGCGTTCCCTATGTTATACTTTTAGGAGCCAAGGAGTTGGAAGAAAATCAATTTGTAGTAAAGCATATGTCCTCAGGGGAGCAAGTTACGTACCAGTTGGATGAACCTTCCAAGTTTATTACATCATTATAACCTCGATTTAATTTCCGTGATAATCATTTGAAATCGTACTCTTGAATTGGGAATCAGACTAGGATTTTTTTGTTTTATCCAATTTTGAAATTCATGTATTGTTAACCATTGGAGTGCTTCCACTTCACTCTCTTGTTTTCTTAGCTGAACGGTCTCATCAACCAAACAAAGAAATGTATGGTTGAATTCGCGGTCAAAGATAGTTTCCGAGTGTCGCTTTTCGACTTTAAAAACCCCAATTTTTTCCAAAGAATCTAGAGGTATATCCACACCTACTTCTTCTTTAACCTCTCGTAAAGCACCAAGTTCTAAGGGCTCTCCTGCACCCACATGCCCAGCAACGGAAACATCCCATTTTAATGGGTACATTTCTTTGTTTTTGCCGCGTTGCTGGAGTAATATTTTGCCAGTATCAGTATAGAACCAAATATGAACCGTTGGATGAAATAACCCTTTTAAATGCGCTTCTGATTTTAAGGCCGTTTTTCCAGTGTAGTTGCCTTTAATATCAAGAATATCAATGAGTTCATCCATGGTAACAAAGTGATTCCTTATGAAAATGCCTTAGAATGGATTAGTCAAAATAACTAAAAGTTTCTCCCGGTTTAATGGTCAAAAGGGTTTCGTAAATCAATCGGATAACATTTTCAACATCATCACGTTGAACGGTTTCCACTGTGGTATGCATGTAGCGTAATGGCAATGAAATCAACGCAGAAGCTACTCCTCCATTGCTATAAGCAAAGGCATCGGTATCTGTTCCTGTAGCACGGGAGTTTGCGGCTCTTTGAAAGGGAATTTCATGCTTTTCTGCAGTCTCAATAATACGATCTCGAAGCTTCTGTTGCACTGCGGGAGCATAAGCAATAACAGGACCTTTTCCGATTGAGGCGTCTCCCTGCACTTTTTTCTCAATCATAGGCGTGGTAGTGTCATGTGTAACATCTGTCACGATAGCAACATTGGGTTTTATACGTTGTGTAATCATTTCAGCACCTCGTAGACCAATTTCTTCTTGTACGGAATTGGTTATGTACAGTCCGAACGGTAATTTCTTTTTGTTTTCATGTAACAAACGGGCAACCTCTGCAATCATAAATCCGCCTGCACGATTATCCAATGCTCTACAAACAAATTTATCCTTGTTCAAAATTTGAAATTCATCAGGGTAGGTAATAACACAACCTACGTGTACGCCCATTTTTTCAACTTCTTCTTTATCCTTAGCACCTATATCAATAAAAATATTATCAATTTTTGGAGCTTCTTCCTTACCGTTTCTTCTTGTATGAATCGCAGGCCATCCGAATACACCTTTAACAATACCATTTTTAGTATGAATGTTCACCCATTTTGACGGAGCTATTTGGTGATCACTACCTCCGTTACGGATTACATAAATTAAACCATTATCGGTTATGTAATTTACGTACCAAGATATTTCGTCAGAGTGACCTTCAATAACAACTTTATATTCCGCTTCCGGATTGATTACCGCTACGGCATTTCCGTAAGTATCTGTTATAAAGCTATCTACATAGGGTTTTAGATACTCCATCCAAATTTTCTGACCCTCCCATTCATACCCTGTTGGCGAAGCATTGTTAAGGTATTTTTCAAAAAATTTAAGTGACGCTTTGGTAAGAACAGGTTTAGAAGCCATAAATGTGTTTTAGCTTACAAACATAGCAATATTCACTTTTATTTAATAATAAGAATAGTGCTTTATCGTTACTTTTGGAATGATTTATGAGTTTGTTTAAATATGGGTAGAGCATTTGTTTTACTAAGTTGTTGTCTTTTTGTTTTTTGGAGTCAAGCTCAAGAAGAGAAGTCGCTAGATTCTATACAAGAGTATTATGTTAGAATGGAAGGGGATTCTGTACTGTTAAGTTCTATTCCCCTTGATGACGTTTATATTTTTGGGAAATTGGAGTTTGACAACAAGGAGGAAAAACTTCGGTATTATATTCTACGAAGAAAAACAATCAAAGTATACCCCTATGCTAAATTAGCAGCAGAACGCTTGGTTGAACTCAATGATAGTATTGGGCAAATAAAGAAAAAACGAGAACAAAAACGGTACACCAAAAAGGTTCAGAAATATATTGAAGGAGAGTTCTCGGATGAACTCAAAAAACTCACAAGAACAGAAGGTCAGATTTTAGTTAAATTGATACATCGTCAAACGGGTGACACGGCATTTGATTTAGTAAAAAACTTAAGAAGCGGTTGGCGCGCTTTTTGGTATAATACTACCGCTAAAGCATTCAAAATTAGTTTAAAAGAAGAATTTTCTCCTACAGAAGTACAAGAAGATTATCTGATAGAAGATATCTTACAGCGCTCTTTCGCGTCAAATCGTTTAACAAGACAAAAGTCTGTTTTAGATTATGATTACGCTTCGTTGATCAATAAATGGAAACCAGAAAAAACGAGTGATAATAAGTAGTTATTGTTTTTTTCCAAACACGGCATCCATAACAATTTTAATAGAACGAAAGCCTAAGTAAATAGCCAGTCCTGCTATTAAAATACCTAAAATCAGTACGGGAACAAATAGGGGTTTATCTGTGTTCTTAAATGCTTGAGATAAAACAAGAGGTGCTAAAAACATAGCCAATACGGTGTATCCGAATGATTTTAGGCCTTTAATCAATAGCTCTTTGTCCGTTTTCATAGTGGGTAAAATTACTAAGAATACTTTATATTTAAGTTTTTGATTTTAATATGATTCAAGAACAACGGCTACAACAAGCAGAACGTGTTTTAAATACCAATTGGAAAGATGGGTTCACCATACCTTGTGAGGGTCTGTATCCCTTTCAATGGAACTGGGATTCTGGTTTTATTGCCATCGGATGGGCCCATATAGCGATGGATAAAGCGAAGCAAGAAGTGTTGTCCCTTTTATCAGGTCAATGGGACAATGGATTTTTACCGCATATTATTTTTCATAATGAATCGGATTCTTATTTTCCTGGTCCTGATGTGCATGCCTCTAAAATAAACAAGTTTGCGCCTGAAATTCCTACTTCGGGTATTACCCAACCCCCTGTGTTAGGTTTTGCCATTGAAGCTATTTATGATATTTCCAAAGGTTCAGAGCTTGGGTTTATAAAGGCTGTATATGATAGGGTCTATAAGGTACAAGAATACTTTTATACCAACAGAGATCCTAAAAATGAGGGCTTGGTCTATATCTGCCATAATTGGGAGTCTGGCACGGATAACACCCCTGTTTGGGATTTGATTTGGGAAAACCTAGATTCCCCAGAATACGAATTGAACCGCAGGGATACCCAGCATGTAGCTGCTGAAAATAGACCTTCAAATAGGGAATATCAGCATTATATTCATCTTATAGAGCTATTTAAAAAATGGAAATATGATGATGAATTAATTGCCGAAAACTGTCCTTTTTTAATTCAAGATCCCTTGTTCAACAGCATGCTGATAAAGTCGAATGAGAGTCTTATTCGCTTAGGTAAGATCTTGGGTAAGACCGAGAAGGTGGTACAATTGGAGAAATGGCACCAAAAGGCAATTGAGCGATTTAATACAAAACTGTATGACACAGAAAATGCGGCATACATTTACTACGACCTACGCAATGAACGAAGTATCAATTATGTTTCTTCATCGTCTTTCACTCCTTTTTTTGCAGGCATACCTACACAGCAAATTTCAAATGCAATTATAGCGAAGCATTTCAATAAAGGTGTTTTTACGGGAGCCGATGATGAGTTGTTGTTATGCGCCTCGTTCAATCCCACCAGTAAGGATTTTGACCCTAAACGATATTGGCGAGGCCCCATTTGGGTCAATTTAAACTGGATCATTTATCAGGGCTTAAAACGTTATGGACACAAAGAGATGGCTCAGAAAGTTAAAGACGACACCCTATTTTTATTGGAAAAATTTGGCTTCTACGAATATTTTGATCCAAGAAAAGAAGTTGTTTCCAATCTTGAATTGGGTTACGGGGGCAAGAATTTTTCATGGTCTGCAGCGCTCTACATTGACTTGATAAACAGCGAATGATATGAATACCTTAGACTATACCATCGTAGTGATTTACCTAGTGGGTTTCTTGACAATGGGCTACTTTTTCAAAGACAATAAAGATTCCAAAGATTATTTTCTTGGGGGTAGGAGTATGGGTTGGTTCCCATTGAGCCTTTCTACCATGGCCACACAGCTTTCGGCTATCAGCTTTATATCAGCACCAGCTTTTGTAGGATTAAAGCTTAATGGGGGAATGAAATGGCTTTCTTTTGAGTTTGCTGTTCCTTTAGCGATGTTGTTTATTATGATTTTTATCATACCGCCATTGTTCCGTTCGGGCGTGGTCAGTATTTATGAATTTGTTGAACGAAGGTTTGATACCTCAACCAGGCTTATTTTAAGTGTGGTTTTTCAAATTAGTCGCGCCCTGGGTACGGGTGTTATGGTCTATACCATTGCCATAATATTGCAAGCCGTATTGGATATCGATTTTGTTTACACGATTTTGATCATAAGTGTTATAACCATTATTTACTCATGGCAAGGCGGAATGAAAGCCGTAGTTTGGGGCGACGCGATACAAATGATCATCCTCTTTTTCGGATTGCTTACCTGTTTGTTTTATGGATGGCAATTGTTAAATGAACATGGGGGTTTGGTAAACGGTTTTGAAACGGACCGCCTACAGACCATTGATTTCAATTGGGGACTAGGGCAGGGCGAAGAGTATGGCTTTTGGCCCATGCTGATTGGAGGCTTTTTTCTTTACGTTTCGTATTACGGTTGTGACCAAACACAAGCGCAGCGAATGCTTTCAGCAAAAGATGAAGGCACCATTAAAAAATTATTATTGGCCAACGGATTGCTCAGGTTTCCGGTAGTGCTTTTGTATTGTACCATTGGCTTAATCATTGGAGGGTTGGTTACCATAGCGCCTGATTTTTTAGAGGAGATTTCACTGATGACTCAAAAGTATTTTCCCCAAGAATTTACAGAAAATGGAACAAAACCAGACTTGATGATACCAATTTTCATCACTAAATATTTACCCCATGGTTTTATTGGGTTACTTATGGTCGGTATTTTGTCTGCAGCCATGTCTTCTTTAAGTTCAACGGTAAACTCACTTTCTGCAGTCAGTGTGGAAGATTTTTTTAATCGTGGAAAAAAGAAACTATCACCAAAGAAATATATGATGGTTTCAAAAGCCTCGGTGGTATTTTGGGGATTGGTCTGTATGGCCTGTTCTTTTTTGTTTGGCGGAAGTAAAAGTGCTGTCATTGAAATTATAAATGCCATTGGTTCGGTTTTCTATGGTCCGGTATTGGTAACTTTTTTATTGGCAATTTTCTCAAAAAGGGTAAACCATATCGGAATGAACACGGGTATTTTAGTTGCCGTACTGGTGAATTTGATTTTTTCGAAAACGATGCAGAATATTTTTGGCCTTGATTTTGGATTTGAGATATTTTGGATATGGTTAAATTTCACCGGAGTTGTATTAACCATTATCATAGCGTATGCCGTTAGCTATTTGACTGGTGGTAAATCCATAAATAATTCCGTTGATGCTATCGTGAAGCCAAAATGGTCAGATTTAAAACAAAAAGAAGTCTATATTTTAGTTGGTTTCTTTGTCTTGATACTAGCGGTGAGCTATTTTATTCCCACTTTATTTACCTAAACAAGTTGTATAATCTGAATACTATGTCTCAAAATTAAACCTATGGAGTTGCTTATTCTTTTGTTGGTTATTGTCTTCATCATTATTGCAACAATTAAGTTTAAGATGCATCCAGTTATTTCATTAACTATTGCAGCACTTGCTTCGGGTTTTTTATTGGGTTTGGCGCCAGACGTCCTAATAGAAACGATAGGGCAAGGTTTTGGCAAAACACTTTCTAGTATTGGATTAGTGATTGCCTTTGGTACTGTAATTGGAATATTTTTAGAGAAAACTGGCGCAACTACAGTTTTAGCAACGACCATTTTATCCTTTATTGGTGTAAAACGGTCGCCTTTAGCATTGAACTTAGCAGGATTTGTAGTTTCAATACCGGTGTTTTGTGATTCAGGTTTTATTGTGTTAAGTTCTTTAAACAAGCGTTTGAGTTTAAAAACGGGTATTCCTAAATTGGTTTTTGCTATAGCATTGGCAACGGGATTATATTCAGCGCATGTATTTGTTCCTCCCACCCCTGGTCCTTTGGCGGCGGCGGCTATTTTAGAGGCCGATTTGGGCTTGGTTATGTTGTTTGGACTAGCAGTTGCTATTCCCGTATCAGTTACAGGTTATTTATGGGCTATATTTATGGGTGTAAAAGCAAAGAGTGAAAATCTTGAGGAAGAATCTATTCTTAAAGAAGTTATCGCTGAAGAGAAAGAAATAGACTTATCTCCAATAAGTGCATTTTTGCCTCTTTTAGTCCCCGTTGTTTTAATTGCTTTTAAATCATTGGCGGAATATCCTACCCACTTTTTAGGACAAGGACTATTGTTTAAAACACTTATTTTTATTGGAAACCCTATAGTTGCTTTATTGATTGGGGTATTTTTTGCATTTTTTCTTGCAAGAAAAACAGATTCAAAAGTAAAAAATGGTTGGGTAGTTGACGCTCTAAAACAAGCAGGCCAAATTGTATTAATTACTGGTGCAGGTGGTGCTTTTGGAGCTATTTTGAGAACAGTTGACATTACTTCATTTATCAATCTGAGTGCTACTTCTCAAACAGGTGGATTATTACTGTGCTTTGGCATTGCCTCAGTTTTAAAAACAGCTCAAGGCTCTTCTACAGTATCAATTATTACAACCGCGGCAATTGTTGCGCCGCTTTTAAGCTCATTTGGTTTGGAGGCAATAACGGAAAAAGCACTCGCTGTTTTGGCAGTTGGGGCAGGTGCGATGACGTTTTCGCATATAAACGATAGTTATTTTTGGGTGGTTTCGCAGTTTTCAAACTTACCATTAAAAACAGCATTAAAAACACATTCGATAGCGACCTTACTTCAGGGGATTACCGGAATATTACTTATTATTTTGTTGAACCTGTTATTTTGATTATTCAATAACTAGCGTGCTTTTAAATTCCTCAACAACAGCAAAATAGCCTAAAGGAAATGATTGGGGTCTATTAGCATTATCAAAAATTTCAATATTGTCCAATCCTGTTACGTCAAACATATTGCCACGTACTGTAGCGGCAGGAGTTTCAAAAACACCTCCTGTATCTTCGGTTTGTTCTACTAACAAATTAATATAATTAAAAAACTGTTGGTCAGCACCTAAAATACTTACCTCAACGGAATCTCCAATTTCGGTTTCACTATCATAAAAATAGGAGAATTCAAACTCTTGCCCATCAATGAACTGGTCATCAAGGGCTTGAAATTCACCGAAGCCAAAGTCGAAAACATAATAATTTTTTTCATCTACAATATCTGTAATCGTTACTTTGACTTCCGTATCATCTTCATTAAACAATATTTCACTGCCCTGTTCCAAATTATCTATAGGAACAGTTGGAGTATAGGTAGTTTGACCTGCATATCTTTTTCCTTTGTGTTCAACAATAAGGAAAAATACAGAATTAGGATTTAAGAATTCTGTTCTTATTCGTTCATCAACGTCATTGCCTATAGTATCCGGTTCATAAATGCCAGTACCAGGTTCAAACTCTCTCAGAATGGAAGTGCCAAAACGAGTATTAAAGGGGTCATCTGGATCACGTTCTCCAACAAGTACAACCGCACTTTCCAACGTTGTTACAACTGGTTCACTAAAGAAATCTGCGGTTTCAGTTACTTTTATTTCTATTGGAATGTATTCTTTGGAAATATCAACTCTTACCAATCCATTTATAATTAGTCTTGTCTCTGTTTCTGGCAAATCAACTTCAATGACTTCTTCGCATGAGACAAACGGACTTATGATTAGAATCAACCAGATTATCTTCTTCATTATCATCTTATTTAAAAACGCTAACAATATGACGTTTTTGCTATAATTTCCTTACTCTATGATGATAGTTTGCTTAAATTCTTGTACCACTGCAAAATAGCCCAATGGAAAAATATTTGGCCTACCTGCATTATCAAATAATTCATCATTATCGATACCCGTAACATCAAATACGTTTCCACGTACCGTAGCTGCTGGGGTCTGAAAAACTCCACCAGTATTGTCAGTTTGTTCCAATATCAAATCGATATAGTTAAAAAACTGCTGGTCAGCCCCTAAAATACTGATTTCTGCGGAGTCACCTGGTTGTAGTTCTTGGTCATAGAAATAGGAAAATTGGAATTCTTGTCCGTCAATAAATTCATCTTCAAGAACTAAAAATTCATTGAATCCGAAATCAAAAACATAGTAGTTATCTTGCTCCGGCGCGTCGGTTATTGTAACTAAAACTTCTATATCATCTTCATCAAACAAGGTTTCTGTTCCTTGGGTAACATCGTCAATAGGAACGGAAGGGGAGAAAGTTGTTCTAGCTGCATACCTATTACCCTTGTGTTCTACTATCAATATAAAAGCCATACCTGGTTGTGCAAATTCGGTTCTTATACGCTGTTCAGCATCAAATGTTGGGTCTGGTATATAAACACCACTACCAGGAACAACTTCTGCTAATGAAGAAGTACCGCCATTCTCAAGAATTTCTGGGGCGTCGGGGTTTGGCATCCCATAAATAATAATGGCACTTTCCAATTCGGTAATTTGATTTTCATTGAAAAAATCAGAAGTTTCTGTCACTCTCACTTCTACAGGGATAAAGGTTTCGGTGGTGTCTACCCGCAATAATGCGTTTACAATCAGCCTTGTTTCGGTTTCCGGAAGATTAACATCGATAACGTCTTCACAAGCTAGGATAATGGCGAAAAACGGGAGTAAGTATAGTAGTTTTTTCATCTGTCTAAAAGCTAAAATTATACGTAACTGCTGGAATAATCCCAAAAATTGATGTTCTAATAGCTTCATTACCGCCAGTATCTTGATTCTGTCTGAAATTGATGGAAGCAGCATTCATTCGATTATAGGCATTATAGATACTAAAAACCCATTCTCCTTGAAAATTACTTTTTCTTTCCTTCTTTGGTTTATAGGTTGCTGAAATGTCTAATCTATGAAAATCAGGTAAACGGGTTTGGTTTCGCAAACCAAAAAATGGCACCACAAGACCTTCAAATTCAAACTGACCTACCGGAAAGTTGGTTGGCTGCCCCGTTTGATACACAAAATTAGCATTGAAATTCCACTTGTCATTGAGTTCAAAATTCCCGAAAAGAGAAAGGTCATGGGTTTTATCAAAAGGCGTACTATACCATTCACCAAAATTGATACCTGTTTCTGAATTAGATCTTCCATTATCAATTACTGGAGCTCTACCTGGAGTTCGTTGTTCGGAACGCGATAGGGTATAGGCCAACCAACCTTGAAAACGACCCTCGTTTTTTCTAAATAATATTTCTAAACCGTAGGCTCTGGCTTCACCATTTAAAATAACTTGTTCAATGGCGTCATTTGCAATAAGGTTTGCACCATCTATATAATCGATACGGTTTTGAATATCCTTGTAAAACCCTTCTACTTCAAGGGAGTACTCGCCCTCTTTAAGATTTTTAAAATAGCCCAACGCATATTGATCTAATAGTTGCGGTTCTACAAAAGGTCCGCTAGGCGTCCACACATCCAATGGGGTAGGTGAGTTGGTATTGGATAGTAGGTGCAGGTATTGTGCCAACCTAGTATAGCTGCCCTTTATTGAGGTATTATCGTTGAGTGTATAAGAAGCGGAAACTCGTGGTTCTAGGTTTGTGAAAGTAGAAAGGTTTGTCCCTCTTCCAGGATTGATAGTATCTATAGGCGTTGCTTCTCTGTAAACCAACTGGAATGGATCAAAAAGCACTGGTTGATTGTTTTGGTAAACAAACAATTCGTCTTGTCCTAACCTATTGAACATGCTGAAGCGTAAACCATAATTTACACTTAGGTTATTGGTGATTTTTTGTTCTATATCAACATAAGCTGCGGCTTCATTGGCATATTTTTTTGTGAGCTGGTCCTCAATGATACCTGATTCTTCACTATTCGGTTGAATTCTACCCGGATTGAAAACATAATAAATGTTATTTAATCCGTAGTTGATTTGAAGTTTATCACTTAGATAGTGTTTTAAATCATATTTAAAATTGAAATTTTGAATTCCAGATTCCCATTCAAATCCTACAAAATCAAGTTCTAAACCATAGAAGTAATCTGAATAGATGAGCGATAAGTTTGAAAACAATTTGTCAGAGAATAAGTGATTCCATCTAAAATTTCCTACGGCATTGCCGTAGATGTTTACAAAACTATCGTCTATACTGAACAGGTCACGACCAAAATAACCCGAAAGAAAAATACTGTTATTGTCATTTATCTTATGGCTAATCTTTGTATTCAGATCATAGAAGTAGGCTTTATTGTCAATATCAAAAAGCGGTAAGAATAAATGGGCATACGATGCGCGACCCCCGGCTAAGAATGCTGTTCTATCTTTGATGATAGGCCCTTCAACCAATAGTCTACTTGCCACGGCACCAATACCTCCATTTACTTTTAGCTCTTTACTATTTCCTTCTTTTTGAAAAATCTCCAAAACTGATGAAACACGCCCGCCATAGCGAGCTGGTATTCCCCCTTTAAATAATTTAACATCTTTTATCGCGTCAGGATTAAAGACCGAGAAAAAGCCAAACAGGTGAGAAGAGTTGAATATAATCGCCTCATCAAGGAGTATTAGATTTTGGTCTGCTGCTCCTCCCCGAACGTTAAAGCCAGATGAAGCCTCGCCAGCACTGGTTACACCGGGTAGAAGCAAAAGTGATTTTATGACATCTGCCTCACCAAGAATAACCGGTATTTTTTTTATGGTCTGAACGGACATGGTATTTACGCTCATTTGGGGCTTTCTAATATCAGTACGTTCTACGTTTTCAGAAACTACGACCTCATCCAGTTGTTCTGCTTCTTCCATCAAACTAAAATTGATTTTTTGATCTGAATTTAGCGCTAAGGATTGTTTGATACTAGCATACCCCAAGTAGGATACAACCAATTCGTAATCACCTTTTGGGAGTGTAAGCGAATAAAAACCATATTCGTTGGTTGTGGTACCCGTTTTTAATTCGGGTATGGCAATTGTAACCCCTATTAAGGTTTCATTACTAGAAGCTTCGCGAATAGTTCCGCTTAAAGTATAACGTTGTTGGGAATAAGAGAATAGGGTAATGAACAGTAGCACCAATATCGGCGCTTTTTGAAGTTTTGGCATTGTTTGGTTTTCTGACAGTGATGAATTACACAATGGAAGTTACAAACTTTAACCTTAAGAAAAAATAATTTTAAGTGGCCAATGCTTCAAACATTAAGAACTTTACAAATGATTAATGGATGCCTGCTAATATTGTATTGAAAGTGTTGCTTGGGCGCATTGCCGCAGCTGCTTTTTTAGCATTGGGCAAATAATAGCCATCCATATCGATAACTTTACCTTGAGCTAAAAGGAATTCTTTGTTAATTACACTTTCGTTTTTAATAAATTCTTGTGCAACCTTGGTGAATTTGTTTTTAAGTTCGATATCATCATTTTGAGCGGCCAGTTCTTGAGCCCAATACATCGCTAAATAAAAGTGGCTTCCGCGGGTATCCAATTCATTTACCTTTCTTGATGGTGATTTGTCATTAATCAAAAACTTTTCAGTCGCATTAGCTAAAGCATTGGCAAGGATAGAAGCTCTTTTATTTTGGTTTTTTTCAGCGTAGTGTTCTAAGGATGCCTCTAGTGCCAAAAATTCTCCTAAAGAATCCCAGCGCAAATGTCCTTCCTCTAAAAATTGCTCAACATGTTTTGGTGCAGAACCACCAGCACCAGTTTCAAAAAGACCGCCTCCGTTCATAAGTGGTACAATGGAAAGCATTTTAGCACTGGTGCCAACTTCTAGAATTGGAAATAAATCGGTTAAATAATCTCTTAAAACGTTACCTGATACTGAAATGGTATCAAGACCTTCCTTGATTCTTTTTAAGGTGAAACGTGTAGCCTCGGTAGGGGATAATATTCGAATATCCAATCCAGTAGTATCAAGCTCTTTTAAATAAGTGTTTACCTTTTTTATCAATTCTGCATCATGTGCTCGATCTTTGTCCAACCAAAACACAGTAGGGTTATTAGTGGCTTTAGCTCTTGAAACTGCCAGTTTTACCCAATCTTTTATAGGGGCATCTTTTACTTGGCACATTCTCCAAATATCACCTTGATCTACATCGTGTTCCAACAAAACTAAATTATTTTGAACGTCTACAACTTGCACTTTTCCTGGTGCGGCGATTTCAAAGGTCTTGTCATGAGAGCCATACTCTTCGGCTTTTTGCGCCATTAGGCCTACATTGGGCACAGTACCCATTGTTGTTGGGTCAAACGCACCATGTTCTTTACAGAAATCAATTGTGGCCTGATAAATACCAGCATAACTGCTGTCAGGTATAATAGCTTTGGTGTCTTGAAGTTCGCCGTTAACATCCCACATTTTGCCCGAGTTCCTAATCATTGCTGGCATGGAAGCATCGATGATGATATCACTGGGCACATGTAAGTTGGTAATACCTTTATCAGAATTTACCATAGCTAAATGAGCACCATTATTAATGGTTTCCATGATTGCCTTGCTAATCTCGTTCTTTTCAGTATCAGGGAAGGTCTCAAGCTTGTCAAACAAACTTTCTAAGCCATTATTTGAATTGACTTTATACTTTTTGAATAGCGTTCTATATTTTGAAAAAACTTCTTTGAAGTACGTTTCTACGGCCAAGCCAAAGATAATGGGGTCAGAAACCTTCATCATAGTTGCTTTGAGGTGAAGGGAAAGCAATAAATTCTTGTTTTTCGCATCAGCAATCTCTTTAGAAAGAAAAGCCACTAGGGCCTTCTTGCTCAGTACGGTTGCGTCAATAATTTCACCTTCTTGTAGTTTTAACCCCTCTTTGAGTATGGTCTTCTTGCCATTGTTCAGGTGAATGATTTTAACCTCTTTAGCACCATCTAAGGTCAATGATTTTTCATTGCTCCTAAAGTCTCCGGAAGACATCGTAGCAACATGGGTTTGTGAGCTAGAAGACCATGCTCCCATTTTATGTGGATTCTTTTTAGCGTAATTTTTGACTGCTTTTGGAGCTCTTCTGTCAGAATTGCCTTCTCTCAAAACAGGATTAACAGCACTACCTTTGATTTTATCATACCTTGCTTTTAACTCTTTTTCCTCCTCATTCTTAGGGTTAGATGGATATTTAGGTAGCTTATATCCTTTAGATTGTAATTCTTCTATTGCCTCTTTTAATTGTGGAATGGAAGCACTAAT
Source organism: uncultured Flavobacteriaceae bacterium (assembly GCA_964353095.1). Lineage (GTDB taxonomy): Bacteria > Bacteroidota > Bacteroidia > Flavobacteriales > Flavobacteriaceae > Croceitalea. The sequence continues at coordinate 20,226 of CAYGUO010000036.1, forward strand.
GTTTGGGAGCTTAATAATATTCGCATAAGGAGTTTTAGCAATTGCCCCTAATTCTTCAAGATCGTTTGAAATACGTTGTTCTTCGCTTAAAAATTCTGGAAATGTAGCAATAATACGGCCTGCAAGCGAGATATCTTTGGTTTCAATGGTGATATTGGCAGTTTTTGCAAAAGCTTCTACAATAGGAAGAAAAGACTGGGTAGCCAATGCTGGTGCTTCATCAGTCTTGGTATAACGTATTTTGAACATTGAAAAGATTTATTTTAGCGGGTGCAAATATACAATTTTCCGCCTGTTTGTTTAGATAAATAGTTGGAAGTAAATTAAAGGTGTAGATACAATAAAAGCCATATCATCGTACAAGTACATTGATATGGCTTTTTAGAAATGATGCACAAATTTTAAACTTTGTGTTTCCACATTGTTTCGGCCTTGGGCCACGTTTGTCACATTATTTCAACGTTTAAGTATACTTTGTTTTTAATTTTTCAACTAAATAACGCTATATACCTGATTATTGCTCTTTCTGTTTTGTCAGAATAAAAAATCGCTCTTTTATCCGCACACAAAATAGATTGTTGTTTTGGGCGCAATGCGTTTTTAAACAACTCCTTTACTTTTCATTTTAGTATTACTACTATTTGAAAGTAAATGAGAACAATATTTTAAAGAACGTAAGCTTTAAAAAGAATTAAAAAGTAAATTACTTTACTTCCTTATTCTGATATAAATATAATTCAAAAAACAAGAGAGACGACAATTTTAATCGATTTATAATCAACAATTTATAAACCTCTGTTGTTAACATTTGTTCATAAAAAAAGCATCTATAAAATAGATGCTTTTATAATTGGGGTAAAGAATTATCGTTATGAACGTACTTCTTTTATCCTTGCTTTTTTACCGGTCAAGCCTCTAAAGTAGAAAATTCTAGATCTTCTGACTTTACCTTTTTTGTTGACCTCTACTTTTTGCAATGCTGGCATATTTATCGGAAAAATACGCTCAACACCTACTGTGCCTGACATTTTTCTGATGGTAAACGTTTCTGTGGCTCCACTGCCACGACGTTGTATTACAACACCCTTAAAAAACTGGGTACGTGTTTTTTCACCTTCCTTAATTTCATAGTATACTGTAA
>CAYGUO010000037.1:0-21048 GCA_964353095.1 uncultured Flavobacteriaceae bacterium
CAATAATCGGTTATACGCAATGCCTATGGCCATTGAAGAAAGTTCCGTGGTTGCAGCTGCAAGTAAAGCTGCAAAATTCTGGCTTACCAAGGGTGGTTTCAAAACGACCATTCTGGGCACTGAAAAAGTGGGGCAGGTACATTTTATGTATTCGGGCAGTAAAGAAAGGTTAACGCAATTTTTCAATGAAAATAAAGCTGTATTTTTTGAGGACACCAAGGCCATTACCAAAAGTATGGAAAAACGAGGCGGAGGCATAAGCAGCATTGAACTTCGCGATAAAACCAATGAATTGGAAAATTACTACCAATTACATTGCACGTTTCAAACCTTGGACGCCATGGGTGCCAATTTCATTAATTCTTGTCTTGAACAGTTTTCTAAAACCCTGAGAACAAGAGCCAAGGTATATGAAAATTTTACCAAAGAAGAGCGGCATATAGAAGTTGTGATGAGTATTTTAAGCAACTATGTGCCCAATTGTGTTGTACGGGCAGAAGTTAGTTGTGCCATCAAAGATTTAGATGAAGGTGAACTCAACGGAGAAGAATTTGCAAAAAAAATCATACGAGCGGTTGAAATTGCCAAAATTGAGCCTTATCGTGCGGTTACCCATAATAAGGGAATCATGAACGGTATTGATGCGGTGGTTTTAGCAACCGGTAACGACTTTAGAGCAGTTGAGGCTGGTATTCATGCATATGCCGCGAAAGAAGGCAGCTACGCAAGCCTTACGCATGCAGAAGTGGTAAATGACCAATTTAGATTTTGGATTGATATTCCCCTAGCTTTAGGTACTGTTGGAGGATTGACTTCATTGCATCCACTAGTGCAACTAGCTTTGGAAATCCTTCAAAAACCGAATGCCAAAGAATTGATGCAAATTGTGGCCGTAGCAGGATTAGCACAAAATTTTGCTGCGCTACGTTCATTGGTTACTACAGGAATACAGAAAGGCCACATGAAAATGCACCTGCTCAATATGCTCAACCAATTAGGCGCCAATGAAAAAGAAAAAGAACAACTTGTGGCATATTTTAAAGATAATGTGGTCACCAACGCTTCCGTAAAAGAAGCTCTTGAAAAAATCAAAACCAACTCATGAAACAAAGTTTCTACAGTAATGGTAAATTATTGATTACAGGTGAGTACGCAGTCTTAGATGGAGCTTTAGCACTAGCACTACCTACAAAATTTGGACAATCTTTGCATCTTAACACTATTGACAAAGGTTCTGAAATTGATTGGAAGAGCTTTGATGCTGATAACGGTATTTGGTTTAAAGCCACTATAACTACTTCTACGATGTTAGTTTTAGATTCCAATGATTTTTCTGTGGCAAAAATGTTGGTCAAAATCTTGAAGGAAACTAAAAAATTAAATCCCAGCTTTTTGAGTCAACCATGTACCTACCAAATAGAAACCAAACTTACTTTCAATCGTTTTTGGGGACTTGGCTCCTCTTCTACCTTGATCAACAATATTGCAAATTGGGCGAATGTAAACCCGTATACGCTTTTACAACATACTTTTGGGGGCAGTGGTTATGATTTGGCCTGTGCAAAACACAACAGCCCAATTGTTTATCAACGTGCAGATGATGGGCCAAAAATTGAGGAAATCAGTTTTGATCCGTTATTTAAGGACTCCTTATATTTTGTCTACCTCAATAGAAAACAGAACAGTAGAGAAGCTATTGCCAATTATAAAAAACAACAGTTTGACAAAGCAACTCTGATTACAACTATTTCAGAAATCACAAAAAACAGTATGACATCGGACAATCTTCTACAATTTGAAGAGCAACTTAAAAAGCATGAGGTTTTGTTAGCTAAAACACTAGGCCTACCTACCATTCAATCGCAATTGTTTTCAGATTTTCCCGGAGTTGTCAAAAGTCTTGGCGGTTGGGGCGGCGATTTTGTTTTAGCAACGGGAAATGAAAAAACCCCTGACTATTTTAAAGCCAAGGGTTTTGATATTGTAATTCCCTACAGAGACATGATTTTATAAATTACCTCTTAGTAGAAAATAGCTCTATTATCTTCAATCTCCGCACCTTCTTTGAGTGCATTGTATACCGCTGAATTAACGGCATTTCGGTTAGATGTTGATAAGGTATTGCTAAACGTACTAAAATTAGGTAGCTCAACTGCTTCGTTCTTTTTGGTAAGTTTCACCATAAATACTCCGCTCTCTCCCTTAATCAATTCAGAAGTTTGCCCCTCTTGCAATCCGAATGCCTTACCAACCACCAAAGGTTCTTTTCCAGCACCAGGTATTGTAGGCGATTTTCTGGTAATCGAAGAAGCTGTAGAAACGGTCACCCCATTGTTAGCTACAATTTCATCCATTGTTCTTCCAGCGTTTGCTGCCATTATTTGAGCTGCTTTTTTCTCTTTTCTAATTTTTGGTAAAACAGATGCAGAAGCGTCTTCCGCAGCCATTAGGCCTTCTTTATGTTTTTTGGTTAACTGCACAACAGCATAGCCATTGGTCAAATCAAACCTTTTGATTTCGCCCACCTCGGTATCTTCATTAAATGCCCATTGCACTATTGAACGTTGGGTATCCAACCCTGGCAGGTTTTCATCCATTTCTTTGATTTTATTTACCGGACGTACGGTAAACTCACTTTCTTTGGCGATATCAATAAATGCTTCAGGATTGGCATCAACTGCCGCCATTTCAAATTTAGTTGCATCGGTAAACAAGGTATTGATAGTCTCTTCAGACGCCTCAATGGCCTGCGAAAGTGTTGCAACTTGAATAATATCTTGTTTGTCATCGACCTTAATGATATGGAACCCAAATTCAGTTTCTACCAAACCAATTTCACCAACTTCATTTCCAAAACAGAAATCATTGAATTCATCTGCCATAATACCTTCTTTAAAGTAGCCTAAATCTCCACCTCTAGGTGCCGATGGGCCATCAGAATTATCACGTGCAAGTGCGGTAAAATCAATATTATCCTTTTTAGCTTCCGCTAAAAGCCTCTTTGCCTCAGTTTCAGCTTCCTCTTTAGTTCTTTTGATTTCAGGATTAGCCCTAGTAGCTCCTTCATACGTTATTAAAATGTGACTCGCTTTAACTGTGCCGTTGGCCTTTCTGTCCATTATCTTAGAAACCTTAAATGCCTCACCGTCTCTGTAAGGGCCATAAACAGTTCCAACAGGAAGTTTCATTAAGGTATCTGCAACGACAGCACTTAACTCTTTTTGCGCTTTGTATATGGTGTCAAACTTAGTGTCTGAGTTTCTATCCAAAAATGCAGCCATATCAGTTGTTCTTCTGAATCCTGCAATAGTATCAGTAGAATTGCTGGCCTGATTGTATTCAACCGTATCTTCCAGCAAAGCGGTAACACTATTTTTTACCGTATTCTCGTCATCTAATGAAGGCTTTTCTTCAAAAAACACAAAACGAATATCCCTAGCCTTCTCTTGTTTGAAGTCATCTGAATGATCCTTAATATAGCCAGTAATCTCTTCTTTAGAAACCTGTATCGTACTATCTGCAATACTGCTGTAAGGCACTCTCACGTATTGCATATCAACCTTATCATTGGTAAGCCTGTAATCAAACTCTCCTTCAACCAAGGTCGCACCCACACCTGCCTTCACCAAATTGAAATACAATTGCTCTTTTGCTGATTGCATGATTGACTTTTCAATGTTCAACCAATTGTCATACGCTAAGGGATTTGTTTCTTTCCAATCAGCAATGGTTCTTTTGAAAACCTCCTCGTTAAAAACACCATTATCATCTTGAAAAGTTGGGTCTTGTGCATAACCAGTGGTTTTGATAAACTCCACAATCTGATCACTCTCTACCGCTATACCCAAATCTTCAAACTGCTGATTCAGTACTGCTCTGCGTACTTCTTGATCAAAAACCGTATTCACCAATTGTGTTGATGAAAAGTTAGGGCCGTATTGTCTTGAAGCCTGCTCTACTTTTTGTCTGAATGCATCAATCGAGATGGCTTCATCATTGACTTCTGCCACTGATGAGCCTATTTTTCCGCCAGAAAAATCATTGCTTGTAAAAACACCCGAAATAACAAAGGCGAACAACGCCAGACCTATAATTAAGATCAATACGGTGGTTCGCTTTCTAATATTCTCTAAAATTGCCATTTGCCTTCTGCTTTATCGTAATTTTCAGTGGGCGAAAATACCATTTTCTTTTCAATTAAGAAAGCTAAAAAATAAGCTAACTATTAGAGACCGTTAAAATTGTAAGGACTTCATTCTGCGGTATTTTCGACAATTTGATGAAATACTAATCGTCGGTAAGAATATGAAGACTGACCAAATCTATTTTGTTATTGGACACTTCCAAGATTTGGAACAAGAAGTTATCAATTCTAATCTCTTCGTCCTGCTCAGGAATTTGCCCGGTTTCATTCATAATGAGCCCACCTAAAGTTTCATATTCATCGCTATCAGGAAGCTCCAATTTGTAATTCTCGTTAAGATAATCTACCTCCAACCTAGCGGAAAACTTATAGTTATTTTCACTTATTTGTTCTTCCAACAAATCGGTTGTATCATGTTCGTCTTCAATTTCACCAAATAGTTCTTCTACAATATCCTCAACGGTAATAATACCAGAAGTTCCTCCGTATTCATCTAAAACCACTGCAATACTTTTACGTTTTTTGGTCAACACGTTCATAATATCATGAATAAGCATCGTCTCTGGCACTAGCTCTACCGGCAACAGAATACTTTTGATGGTTTTTGGTTTTTTAAAAAGCTCATAAGAGTGTACGTAACCTATAATTTCATCAACAGTTTCTTTGTAAACCAAAATTTTGGAAAGACCTGTTTCAGTAAAAAGCTTGATTAGGTTTTTAGGGGTTTCATCCAACTCAACAGCAATTATCTCTGTTCTTGGTATCATTGCCTCTCGTGCTTTCACCTCTGAAAACTCCAATGCATTTTGAAATAATTGAATTTCAGAGTCAACTTCATCTTCTTCTTCAACCGATTCCATTTGCTCCATAATATAATCGCCCAACTCCAATTTCGTAAAAGCCAGTTGTACCTCATCCCCTTCAGTTTTAAAAAAGGTTCGCAAAATAAAATCGGACACTTTGATGACAAACCAAGATATTACTCCAAACAATAGGTAAAATACATAGGCAGGAACTGCAAAAAACTTTAATAAGGTATTGGAATAAATTTGGAAGAGCACTTTTGGTAAAAACTCAGCTGTCATCAAAATGATGAATGTAGATATTAAGGTCTGGGTGAGTAAGCTAAAATCAGTAAGTAAAAGATTTAAAAAATTAGATTGGGTTGGGACCAAACCAGAAAACCAATTCATTAACAGATCTCCCATAAAAAACCCATAAATGACCAAGGCAATATTATTACCTATTAACATGGTCGCTATAAATTTTGAAGGCTTTTCCGTTAACCAACCTAATACTTTTGCAAGAAAGCCCTCTTGTTTTTTTTCAAGTTCAATATGTATTCTATTCGCTGATATAAAAGCGATTTCCATACCCGAAAAAAAGGCGGAAAACAACAAGGAAAATATAATGATGAGTATTGATTGGTCCAATTTTAATCTTTATTTTCTGAAGCTCTTTTTGCGAAACGTTTACGGTATTTTCTTCTAAAAAAGAACATGGCCAATGATACTACGGCAAAGAACATAAATAAATAGGTTTCGCTGGGATCAATTGACCAAAGGGTAATGATTTTATAAATAGAAGCTACTGCTACAAACAAATAAACATATTCTGTGTACTTTAAAATTTTCATCATATTATTCGCTTTCTGAAATTGTCATTAGCCCAAATGTTTTGTGGGCATTAAAAAGGGTGAACTCCCTATTAAAATCCATTCCCTCTCCATCCATAATTGTTCCATCTTCAGGGTTGGTATAGGTAAATTCTTCTTCGGTAAAAATCCATTTATTTGTTCTATCCCAAAATAATTGAGGGGTTTCCAATTTCTTGCCATCATGGGTATCAATGACCACATTGCCTTGCAGGTCAATCACATTTGTTTGCGAATAGATAATGGCATAATCCGCCGTTATGACACTCTTTTGATTTTTTTCATCAAAAAAGTCAACCTGCAAACCCTCAGGAAACTCTTTGTACTTAAAATTAAGATTATCAAAATCCTTATTTAAGGAACTGGTTAAAATCGCGATCACCCTTGTGTTTGAAGAGTCTTGAGTCGTCATCTCTTTGGTTGCCTCAGAATAGGTCAATCTAAAATTCTTTGCTACGCCTTGAGGATAGATATTGGCCGCCTTTTCTTCCCCTACTCGTTTGTAATTATCAGCACAACTAAAAAAAAACATTGCCACAGTAACTACTGCAGCAATGCTTGATATATGATATGTTTTACAACTAGTCAATCTTATATCTTATAATGTTGGGACTTTTACACTACCACCTACCCAGCAGCTAAAGTTAACTGTTTTACCAGCCATACCAGCGTTAAAAATCATGGTTTTATCTGGAGCCTTAGCACTATAGCTAGCCGCAGATTGATTTGCCCTACCACTTAATGAAGGGTCTACACGACCAGCTTTTCTTGCCATTTCAGCAGCTTTCCAATAAATAGCTCTTTTCTCAAATGGTGTAGCACCACAATCATTAGCGCTACTAGCATACAAACTTGCGATTAATAAATAAGCCTTACCATTTGATGCACTCGCGTTAATTGCTTTTTGGGCGTAAGATCTAGCTTGTCCTTTACTACCACGTTTTCTCATCATACCGGCTACTTTGTAAAGAATATCAGATTTTCTACTATTATCTGATTCTAACTCTACAGCTCTATTAAAATCTGCAATAGCTCCGTTGCTATCACCTGATTTAGACTTTAGAACCCCAGAGTAGAAATAAGCATCCGCAGAAGGATCTAATGCCAATTGCGCTTCAAATAACTTCTTGAACATTGGGTCATCTGTACATTCTTTAGAATACATTCTACCTACTGCTCTTTTTACCCAAGTAATGTCTCCTTTTTTACTGTCAAAACTCTTTTCGTAAAGTGGAATTAAGTTTTCACAATCTGCCAAAGCACCCAGCTTGGCATCGATACTACCAGCTACTTTACCCAACAATTCAGAGTTGCGCGTGTATATCCCTAAGTTTTTCTTTTCTTTTGAAGTAATATTACCAGCCTCTTCTTTTTGAAGATAAGCATTGATTTTATCCGTATACCCCTTATTGATTACTTCGTTTTGACCACCTACTTCATCGTAAACATCAAACACTTCTTGTAATTCCTTTTTTCCAGCGTTGTGAAGGTTCACTAAACTTGAAAAGTAAATGTAAAGCACTTTTGGATTTTTAAAACTTTTTAAGTCAGTTTGATATAATGGATTTATCATATCATACAACTGCTCATCAGAAGCTAAATCGTTGTCACTTTTAAAAAGCACTTTATCTTCAAGCACACCAACCTTGGTGAACTTTGCAGAAAAGTACTTATGACTATCATCATACATGGTCATTAAGTCTTGCTCGAAACCATCTTTATCCGCACCAGATGAATTTTTAATCTTGTGCTTTAGAATTCGCTCCCCATAAGAGTACGTAGCTCTATTCAAATCAGGACATGATTCATAGACCATTTTCCATGGCTCATAGGCAGCATCATAGTTCTTTACTTTTGCATGTTCAGCAAAAATAGATAGGTTAGTCATGCATTCTGGATTCTGCACTTGGGCGATACTTAAACCCATCGACATGAAAACTGCAATCATCGTTAAGTAGAGTTTCTTCTTCATTGTGTAAATTTTAAAGTGGTTAATGTACAAATTTTTGTAAAACTAGTTTGAAGCAGGCCGGTCAACCTGTGGTTATTTACGATATATTTAAAATAATCCTGTTTAATTTATTTTTCTTTTAATAAACCATTTGTCATTTAATGACAGTCCTACGTTCATTTTAAAGTAACTTTCTTCAACCAATTGCGCATCTGTTGTACCTCTTCTTCCCAATTCAAACCCGACATTGATATTAGAAAAATTACTTCCTAGTGGTAAACCAAATCCAAAAGTTATGCCAAAGTTGTTTATCTCTTTCCCACTGACCACCAAACCAGATTGCTCATATCGCATTCCTGCCCTGTAGGTCACTCGGTTCAGGTAGCCAGAAATAGATCTATAATCAGGTATAAAAAAAGCACCTACCGCTAAGGTACTTGCATCTTCATAGCTCACGTTATCTTGCCCTAAAAACTCATTGCTAAATGAACTCAACGCCTGAAAACTATATTCACCACCAACAAACCATTTTTTATCCTCACCATAACCAAGGCCCAATGTTGTTATGGTTGGTATCTTAAGTTCAGTGTTGCGTACACCCAAAGCATCTAAATCTACTTCAGCACCTTCAATTTCCGCTCCACCGTTCAAGGTGAAAGAACTTATTCTTTCATTATTTTTAGAAACCAAGTTCATTTGAGTGCTCACCCCAATGTGCGTGAAAAGCGTATGTTTTTTTGTGATTTTCGGAGTGTAATTCAGGGCATAGTTAAAATCAAATCCATTGATTCTAGAGGTTCTAATATCTCTGGTGCCAAACAATAAATCCTCAATACTTTGTGCTCTTTGATATTCTAACTGTCCAAAATTATAATTTACCGTGGCACCTAGACTTAAATCTGGTATTGGTTGAAAACCGAAAGACAGGTAAACACGATTTAATCCGCCTTCTCCGGTAAAAACATTTCTAACATTTTGATTCGCATTATTAATACCATCAGACACCAAACTATAACCAACAGAAGATAGTGGCATTAAACCAAAACCCAAACCTGCATTTTTTGCAATTGGTAGGCCAATTGCTATATAATCTAAGTTCGTTATAGAGGTTCTCTGGGTTTCGGTAGCATCTTTTAAACTCAGTTCTCTGCGCGATAACCCAGCAGTGTATGTCGTAAGACGAAGTTTTGAATATGCCGCTGGATTTCTAAGATTGATATGGATACTATCCGCATACATCCGCAATCCGCCCATCATTTGATTGTCAACCGTACCATTGGTTCTAAAATCGCCAACTCCAAAATAAGAATATGGGGAAATTGTTCCATTTTGAGCATAAACACCAAAAGATATAAGGCACACGCATGCAATCAGAAAATTCTTAACCATTTAGTTTTTATTGTATTCCAGTAGGAAATTGAGCCCCTCCAATAGAAATTTAGAATTCGCAAATATGGAATTTTTTAACCGTTTGGCAAAAAAATGAGCATCACCGCCTGTTAAAATAACTGTTAAAAGTTCAAAGCGGTCTTTATATTGATTTATCACACCATCCAATTCTTGCGTAATACCGTTTACAACACCGATATGTATAGAACTTTCCGTTGAATTTCCAATTAAGTCTTGAATCTGCTCTGCATGCAACAAAGGAAGCTTGGCCGTCTGTTGATGCATCGCCTTGTACCGCATCACCATACCTGGTGAAATGGAACCACCCCAGTACGTTCCATTGGCATCGATAATATCATAGGTGATACACGTACCTAAATCTATAACCAAAGTATTTTGCTTGGCGTTATTATAAAATGCCGCACAGGCAAGTGCAATTCTATCTATTCCTAAAGTTTTGGGCGTAGCGTAGCCATTTTTAAACGGAATTTTAGACTCATGTGTAAGCACATGTACCTTACAAAATAGGGAAAGCACTTCAAATTCTTTGTTTTTTAAATCGGTGACCGAAGCAATTAAAGCATTTTCAATTTTAGGGTACACGTCAAAAATTTCTTTTACCATGCTCAGAAATAGTGAGGATTCAAAACTATGGTTTACCACCAATTCATTTCTATCAAAAACGGCGTATTTGACTAGTGTATTCCCTATATCAACGACTAAATTCATATCACAAAGCTACAAACAAAAAAGACCAAAAAAGCAATGGTCCACACCAGTTTATTTTCTCAACTTTGGTTGTAACCAAAGATAAGCACTACTTAAAACGAAAACTATAAAAAACCAAAAAGGTGAAATTGGGCGTGAAACCTTTATTTTTTTTGAAGTATGATTTTCAAGATTAAAATAACGTTGATTTTCAGCTATTAATTTTGCACCAACCACATTTTTCCAATTAGTGCTGTCCAAAACAAAATAATCGTGTACGAGCGGCTCCTCAGCCACTAAGGCCAGGGTATTCCAACCAGTAGTTCTAGGATAACTCGTTAAATGCCATGAATCCCGTAAAAAAACATTTCTTATCGCAGGAATAACAAAGCCTTCTTTTTGCGTAACTATTGGGTTTTCCATGGCAGTTGCTAACTTTACGACATAGGGCTGGTGTTGAAATACAGGCTCGCTAAGGGCTTTAAATTCGCCTATTTGAAATGATTTTCTACTTAGCGTATTTACCATTTGGGTCCAAATGCGTCTGTAAGCTTTCGTCTTTCCGTTTAATTGTAATTGATAGGTGTTCTTTAATAAAAAAGTCCCCTTTCTGCCTTTTCCTTCTAGGTGGTAAAATCCATAATTTTCAATTGCATTCCCCTTTAATGATTCAGCAAACCTGAAGGTATACGGATGTTTTTCCAATTTCAGTTTGGGCATATCAACTAAAGCCATGTTGCTAATACCATCTCTTTTCATCGGTATTGCGGTAAAGTTTTTCATGCGCTTGAATAAGCCATCTTCAGGCTGAACAAAAACACCTGTACCTTCGTTACTTACAACTGTATTAATCTCTTTTTTTGATAACCTTGATAGCTTAAAATAACTAGGCACATCAAAAATTAAGAGGTCAAAATTTTTCAAAGTCTGTTCTGAAAAGCGATAAACGGGCACCCGCTCCGTATTAAAGTATTCAAACTTGTATTTCTGTTTTGTAATTTGACTTCTAACTACTACTTCATGCCCTTCTTCCGCTAAAAAATTCTTAAGGTATTTTGTTTCAAAAGAGGGGAAACTATTTACTATCAAAATTTTCAAAGGCTCTTTCCCAACAACCTTTATGGGCAAAGGTTCAGAGGCTAGCTCATTGTTCAAACTATCTTTTTCAACAAGCTTATACACAAACCTACCGGCAACATTCAACCTGGTTTTTAAACGAAATTCTTGGCTATCCACGTTGCTAAACCCAATGGAATCTAGCGGCTTCCCTGCTATGCCTTGAATGCTCAGCTTGTTTCCTGGTTTTGGCTTATTAAAAACCCCGCTAACGATTAAACTATCCCCTTCTTTATGGTCAACTGTGTACTTTAAATGGGTAATTCCCTTTGGTACGCCAGGAGCTTTATAGCTAACAGGATGAGAATCAAGCTGCCAAAAATCAAAGGGTTGTACTCCTTGACCTAAAAGGACGATTTCATCCAAATCTTGAAGACTTTTCTTCAATGATTCCCCCGGTCTATACCTAATGGTTTTTATATTTTTAACTTCTTTTTTTAGGCTATCCAATTGGTTAAGACGATATCCCTTTGTTAAGACAGCCCCTTTTGAGCTAGCGTTTTCATAAATTGATGGTTGCAGTACCAGTGCAGCTAGCGCAATAATGGCCAAAAGTGCAACGATACTATTTACTATAAAACTACGCTCGAAACGCCCTCGCCATTCTTTCCAAAGAAATACCAAAAATAGGCCCAAGCCCAAAAGCGATGCAGGCAAGATGAGGTCATTTTCAGCAAAGTGAAGGGTATCAATCATTGGCATCCAAAGCTTCTAAAACGTAGCTGTTAATTTCTCGATGAAATCCACGTTGTATTGTTGGTGATGCCTCGTTTTCAGGTATAGCATCCAATAACCCCTGTTGTGCGGCATACCATTGCTCACGAGATGGCGATTTAGCTTGGGAAAGCCATTTTAAATCTTGCAAGGTTTTCAAATATTTTACCGGCATTTCAATCGCCAAAACAGCCAATTCATTCCCAGCTTTTTCAAATAGTTCTCTATCCGAGCTGCCCGCTTTTTGGTTATCCGTCAAAATCATTTCAATTCGCCCAATGGTTTCCTTTATATACGGATTTACCTCGTCCAAGGCTATATCCTGTTTTTTAATCACATTACTGATTTCATCTATTTTACCGGTCAAACGTTTCTCTTCTTTTATTGGCGGAGGGTCAAAACCAATACGATGCACATAAATACGTGCACTATTTTTTATCTCTTGTATCAGCTTAAGTGCTTTATACTGGTATGGCAAAGATTTTTCAGGCTCAAATAAGCGTAGATAAAGCTCAGCATCCCACATTTCGGTCATTGCTTGTTTTAGCTTGCTTCGCAACGATTGGGTAAATAGTGTTGCAGATTCAGGGTCTCCGTGATTATGCAGATACGCCTCTAAAGGATCCTCAGTTTCTTGGGTTCCCTTTTTATCATGCGCTTCCTCATGGTCATGGTCATGGTCGTGATCTACTAAGTTGTGCTCATTTGCACCATCGTGATCATGGGTATATTCTGCCAATGTATTTTCATCTTCTGTCCCAGTATTGGTATCGGTTACTTGGTCGGTATCAGAAGAGAAAGAACCTTCGGTTTCGTCTCCCATAAACTTTCCATATTTGAGTCGAAGTGCCTTTTGGTCAAACCCTAACTCATTACTAATCGTATTAAACTCACTTTTTGCTATTTTTTTTCGACTTGCGATAAGCTTTTCAGTATCAATTATCAATTGACGTTGGCTTCTAAAATAGTCTGGCATTAAGTCTGCACCCAGGGTACCTTCTACCGCAAAACCACCACTAACCGTATCTTTAATGACCGCAAAATACGTTTCCGTACGAGAGATATTAGGTCTAGGTTGCTTAAAATCTTTAGTTTCTATATAAAAATAGAGCTCATCACCAAGCTCCATTTTTAATTGCTGTAAATCCAAGCTTTTCTGCAATACCATTTCACGAGCATTTGGCTGTATATCAGTATCAAAAGAGAGTTTTTCTTCTCTAAATTTAACCGACTCCCCTGAGCCCTTACTCACCGTTGCAATGATATATGCCTCAGCAATACCAAAATCATCATTTATTTTAGTGGTAAAAGCTACTCGGTGTTCTTCATCAAAATCAAAAGAACTGAATTGTGGTAAGCCTTTCACTTCAATTACAGGAACTTCATCTTTTACCAACTCTAAGGCATATAAATCTGACAAATAACTATTGCTGGCAAGGTCATAAAATTTTAAATTATAGATGCTCGATGAATCAACAACTATTGATTTCCAATACGTATCGTTCTTAAACAGCATGTCCAATTCAGTACTGCCAAATTGCATTGTTGCTTTGGTAATAATAGTGTCAAAACCAATATTCCAAGTTACTTTAGCCCCTTCCAATATCTTCAAATTCATTTTAGAAGTTGTTGTAGCGGCCTTTTTAGTATACTTGGGATATTTTATGGTAACCTTTTGATTCGTAATAACTGGGGGGCTTATTTTTTGCTCTGCTGAATCCAAAGCTTGAAAATGAATAGCTTCTTCTAAAGGAATTTCACTAATTGACCAGCTACTTTGCAATACCCCTGAATACCGAATACCAACGCCTAACAACAAACAAAAAAGTGCAATAAGGGCATTACGCCCAAGCTGATTTTTAAACTTAATATCGCGTTTATGAGAAGTTATTTTTTCAGCAATAATACTTTGTTGAATTCGACCCAACAATGAAAGTTCAGATGAAGGTGCCAGTAAAAGTGATGCACTATCTTCTAATTCAGGAATACTTCTATCCAGATATTTACATACCGTTTCCAAAGAATATTTCCAAGGTTTTACCCAAAGGGCAAGCAACACTACCGAAACCAAAAACAATACAAAGGACAACCAAAGATTTGCCGACAATAAAAAGGTTAGTATCGTTATTCCAATACTTAGGACAAAAACCTCAGCTGTTTTAAGCAACTGCCATTTTCGAAGCGTTTGTTTCAGTATTTGAGTTGCCAAAATCATTGCTTGCGGTATTTTGAAAGTATTCGTTCTAAAATCACAATGGGCAATAAAAGAAGCCAAAACCATGAGGCCCTATCCTTTAAAATAGCGGTTGTCGCTTCAACTTTTTCGGTCTTTTTTGATGTTTGTAATTCCTCTTGAGAAACAATCCTTTTATCATTAGCTGCAATGATTGGTTCTAATTTTGCCTGCAAATCAAGTAGCTCAGCAAGCTGAGAAGCAAATTCACCATTTGCTACAGCCTCTATATTTAACCTTTTGGTTAAATGAAAGTTATTATTGGCAACACCCTTTTCCAGCAATTGGTTCGATAACTTATCTTCTTTATAATTAATAGTTATAATGTTCTTTTCAGGCATCACATCATTATGCAGCCAAACCAAAACATCCAAGGCCTTATCATCAATACTACTTTTATCCTTTATACTTTTAACTTTTATGGGCCATGACGTGTAAACCGCTATGCCATTTAGGGCGGCTTGAAAATATTGAGATTCGTTTTCAAACTCGTCGTTAAAAACGATACTGACGTCAATCGTATCTTTAGCTATTATCGGAACCATTACACTTTGATTCTCTGTTTCAAATTGCAAACTATCCTTATACAGAATTTGAATACGCTCATCTTGAGAATTCATGCTCAAAGTTTTAAATGTAGTGCGCTCTAGATCACTCTTTTGCTGTATCAGCTGTAGGTCACTCCCATTTTTAAAGGCTGCAATAAAGGTGTCTTTTGCTGGTTCTTCGTCAGAAATTACTATCCACTTGATATTGTTTGACACCTCAGGTCGCATACCCTTGACCCCTGACAACAAACCCCTTGAAAACACAACGATACTGTCTATCTTTAAAGCATCTGTTTCTTGAATCAATTGCCAATAATTTGGTGTTTCCATCGGAAGTGTTTCCCCTGCCTCTTCCCTATCCAGTATTGGAAATTCAGCACTTAGAGCCCTTACAATTATTTCATCGGGTTTATCACTTACGAAAGATTTCAATTGAGGATGATTCAATAATGAAGGTTCAACCAAGTATGTTACCCGTTTGTTTCTCTTAGAGTCTGACTGTTTTGGCCCTGCTAAAATGAGCACGATAATGCTTATCAACAACATTCTTAATACAAGTAAAAACAACTCGTTCAATTTTACGTTTCTCGCTTGCGTAGTCTCTTGTTCCCTTAAAAATTGAATACTTCCTACTTTAACTATTTTGACATCACCCCTATTTAAAAAGTGTATTGCTATAGGCACCAATAATGCCAAAAAACCCCATAGATATGTCGTGTTTGCAAAAACCATATTAGCCCAATCGTATTCTTTTTTTAAGGAACAGTTTTAAAGCTTCTTGCATTGGACTGTCAAAAGTGAAAAGGTCATACCCAATATCGGAAGTTGTAAATAAATTTTTTATCGAGCTCAACCTAGACTCCATAGCAGTCACATAATCATCTTTAGCAGTTTTAGCATCCACTTTGATGCGTTCATTCGTCTCTAAATCTTCAAAAACCAAGGCTCCGGAATAGTCAAAATCCAGTTCCTTCTTTCCTAAGATATGCAATACCGCAACTTCATTTTTAGATGTTTTGAGCTGTTTTATCCATTTGGATAACTCCTCATCATATTCATGCATATCCGTTATGAAAAACAGCAATTCTTTGTGGTTTCGGTTGTGAACCCTATTGATGTCATTTCTATTTTTAGGCCAACTTGCAGCACCAACAGTGTGTATGAGCTGATTCAACAAACGATTATAATGCTGTTTGTTAGAGGCTGGATAAATACTGTTCAACTTTTTGTCATTCAATGAGAATAACCCTACCGCATCACCCTGTTGATGGGCTAAATATGCCAAAGATGCCACTAACACACGAACGTACTCCATCTTAGAAAGGTCTTCTTCTTTATATTGCATGGATGCACTGGCATCTACAATAAACTTTACCGTTACATGGGTGTCAATATCAGACTGTTTGATGTAATATCGCCCGGATCGAGCAAGCATTTTCCAATCTAACAGCCGCATATCATCTCCCGGTTCATAAGCCCTGTATTGACTAAACTCCATGCCTTGACCTACCCGCCTGCTTTCATGCCTACCGGACAAAAAACCATCAACCAATACGCGTGCAATAAGTGCTAAACTTGATACACTATTGATGAGTTCTGGCTTTAAAAGTTCGCGATAGTCTTGTTTCACTGCTTCGATATTTAATCAGAAAAGGTGGTTTTATCCAAAATTTGTAGACTTACGGTATCCGAATCAATGCCTTCTGCCTCTGCTCTAAAATTCACAATAATTCGGTGTCTTAACACTGGTAAAGCCACTTTTTTCAAATCATCTAAAGTCACTGCGAAGCGTCCATCTTGCAACGCCCTTGCTTTCGCAGTCAATATCATGGCTTGACCCGCACGTGGGCCAGCACCCCAACTCACCCATTCTTTAACATAAGCATTTGCCGTACTTTCAGGTCTTGTGGCTCTTATTACCCTATTTACAAAACCGATTAGCTCATCGCTAATTGGCACATCTCTAACCAACTTTTGCAATTGGAGTATATCCGCTCCCGTTATTACCTTTTCAATTTTAGCACGCCTTGAACCGGTGGTGTTTTTTAATATATCAGCTTCTTCTGTTGCTGATGGGTACCCTATTTTTATATAAAACAAAAACCTGTCTTGCTGTGCCTCTGGCAGCGGAAAAGTACCAGATTGTTCTATCGGATTTTGTGTCGCCAATATAAAAAACGGCCTATCAAGTTCATAGGTTTTTCCCGAGTAGGTCACCTCAAATTCTTGCATCGCCTCTAAAAGTGCAGCTTGGGTTTTAGGGGGAGTTCTATTGATTTCATCTGCCAAAACAATATTGGCAAAAATGGGGCCCTGATTAAACTGAAAGAATTTTTTACCCGTAGTGTGGTCTTCTTCTAAAATTTCCGTTCCTATGATATCTGACGGCATCAAATCAGGAGTGAACTGTATTCTTCTAAATTTCAAATCGACCGCTTGTGCTAAAGTCCTTATTAAAAGTGTTTTTGCTAAACCTGGCACACCTTCCAACAAGGCATGGCCACCGGCCAAAAAGGTTATCAAAAGCTGCTCTATTGTTTCTTCTTGCCCAAAAATAACCTTTCCAATTTCTTTTTTGAGCAATACCATTTTATGGGTCAATGCCTTTACTTCGGTTTCGGCAATAGCCAAATCTTTCTCCATATACTCGTATTAAGAAGTTAATGCGTACATCACTATGTTTACACCAAATCTAGTGTTGTCAATTTTGTACCATCGTTTATTTCTAAAATCATAGTCCCATTCACAGCCATAATCTTTATTGCTGTACAAAACGGCTATTCTTCCATTAATTTCAATCGCTTTTAAATACTCATGCACCAAATCATCTCCCCATCCATTCAGTTCTTGCGAAGTAGTTGGAGGGCCATCATCAAATTGAAAAAAGCTGGAATACAACTCGTGATTATTAGGTATTTTCTTTAGCTCTTCTGCCCCAAACAATTCTTCCATCTGTCGCTCAAAAGACTTCGCAAACAACCCATCAATATCGTGATTACAGTCATCGACAAAAACAAAACCTCCGTTGTTTACATATTTTTTAAAGTTCTCCTTTTCCTTTTTGGTAAACTGAACCAACTTATGACCGGACAAATAACAGAAAGGGGATTTAAAAATATCATCACTAGCAAGCGAAACAATATTTTCAGTGGTGTTCACCCTAAGTGTAGTGTACTCCACTAATGAATTCAAAAGGTTAGAGGGCATTCTTTGGTCTACATCCCAGTCTCCTGATTCATACTGCAATCGCGTAAAAAAAAACTCGTTACTCAATAGCTAGAGGTAATTTATTTCATCATTCCTTTTAAAAATAAAAACTGGTTGCAGGATAAAACAATGCAACCAGTTTTTGAAATCAAATTATTTTAAACAGCATCTGAAAGACTGGTGAATGTAAAGTCTCGAATCTTCATGTAAGGAATAAGGTTACCATTGATTCTTACCTGTTTTCCTAAAGTCTCAAGATTATTAAGCATAATTATGGGACTCTCATTAAATCTGAAATTTTTGATAGGATGCTTAATTTGTCCATTTTCAATATAGAAAGTTCCGTCTCTTGTTAATCCGGTATAAAGCAATGTTTGAGGATCTACGGACCTTATATACCATAAACGAGTTACCAAAATTCCCTTTTTGGTGCTTTTTATTAAATCTTCCAACGACGCATCACCACCACCCATAATTAAGTTATTTGGAAAGGGTACTGGCTCCACTCCCTTTTGCTCAGCCCAATAGCGACTATACGCAAGGTTTTTAACCACTCCATTCTCTACCCAACTTGTTTTCTTCAGTGCTTGGCCAGAACCGTTCCAAGTGCCCGTGGGTACCTCCGTATTTAATGGGTCTGACCAAAGGTTTACCCTTTCATCA
The DNA here is from genome assembly GCA_964353095.1 of uncultured Flavobacteriaceae bacterium. Taxonomy (GTDB): domain Bacteria; phylum Bacteroidota; class Bacteroidia; order Flavobacteriales; family Flavobacteriaceae; genus Croceitalea. The sequence goes on from CAYGUO010000037.1 coordinate 18,328, forward strand.
ACGATTTTCTCACCCATTTTTGTTCCACCACCTTCTTTTGACATAAAACTACGTCCTTCATCAGCAGTTCTTGCATTAATGGCCCTCCCAAGATTGCTGATCAAGTTCTCGCCTGCCGCAGGTTCTAAGATTACCGTATATTTCCCTGGCTCAATGGCTTTTGCTTCTCTAGACATTACAGCTTTATCAATAGCAATTTTAGACGCTTCGGCCGCATCAAATTTGGTGATATCATTAAAATCGCGGGAAACCCATCCAGAACCAGTTCCATCATTACTTCGCATGGTAACCGTAAAATCTACATTTGAGGTTTTGTTATATGCAAATAAGCCTTTAGAATTCATCATTGCGCTGAAACCATAAGAATCATTCAGAAACCCCGCAGCAGTAACCTCTTTTGCTATTGCAGGTTGAATACTATCGTTTGCAACCCCCGTTCTATATTCCGGTGTTATTTGAGCTGTAGCAGCTACATAATTTACCGCCTTGTCATATGTTTGCTGCCCTAAAGGCTCCATAAATTCAGGATTCTCAGGAGATAGTTTTGCCAATTCTTGAGCCCGCTCCACTACCTTTTGGAGTGATACGTCATCAAACTCATCGATTGTTGCCGTGCCTGATTTTTTACCATAACTTGACTGAACCACCAAGGTTTGATTAGATCTATGACCGGAAGTCGAAACGGAATTTCGTGCATAACGAATATTACCACTTTCACTCCCACTTAAATTTACTTCGCAAGTTTCGGCCGTAGAAAAGCTAAGTGCCTTTTCCAGTATTTTTTTAGCCTCTTCTTCTGTATATATTGCCATTTTAGTTTTTTTTGAATTGTATATCGCTTAAATAGAACGACCCGTATTAATTACATTAATATCATTAAATCTTGTCGTAGAACTGCCATGGGAGACAGCACTTATTTGTGAAGGTTGCCCTTTACCATCAAAGAATGATCCGAACATACGATAATCGCTTTCATCACATATTTTAGCACATGAATTCCAAAATTGCTGGGTGTTTGACTGATATGCTACATCATTCAGCATTCCACCAATTTCTCCATTCTTAATTTCATAATATGCCGTACCTCCAAATTGGAAGTTATACCGCTGCTGATCAATAGAATATGAGCCTCTACCAGCAATGTAAATTCCTTTTTCAACATCCTTTATCATGTCAGAAATACTACATTTCTCCTTACCTGGTTCTAGCGATACATTTGGCATGCGTTGAAATTGAACATCATTCCAGCTCTGTGCATAACAGCAACCATGAGATTCATTTTGGCCCAACATGCCAACTTGATCACGAATGGCCTGATAGTTGACCAAAGTGCCATTTCTAACTAAATCCCATTGTTTTGACTTAACCCCTTCATCATCATAACCTACTGCACCCAAACTTCCAAGTTGTGTTTTATCTGCCACAAGGTTAACGAGCTTACTTCCGTAATTGAAATTCCCCGATTTCCACTTATCCAATGTTGCAAAACTGGTACCTGCATAATTCGCTTCATACCCTAAAACTCGGTCAAGCTCTAATGGGTGCCCTACGGATTCATGAATGGTCAAGCCCAAATGGTTTGGTTCTAGAACCAAGTCGTATTTACCTGGATCAACGGATTTTGCAGTAAGCATCTCTTTAGCCTGTTTAGCAGCTAAAGTTGCGTCTTCAACAATATCATAGCTATTTCTGTATAAGTTAAGCCCTGCAGGACCTTCTAATTTTTCTGAAGCCAATCCATCCATATATTCGTAACCCATTCCCATAGGTGCGCTCATGGCTTGACGGGTTTTGAATTTACCTGCCGATTGATCTACCGCCGTTACGCCAAAAGTTGGCCAAATACGATGGATATCTTGATCAATATATGAACCGTCGGTTGAGGCAAAATATTTTTGCTCATTTACCATAAACAAAGCCGAGTTAACAAAGTTTGCACCATTGTCCATAGCGGCTGCATTTGCTTTTAACAACAAATCGACCTTCTCTGAAACTGGAACATTTTTAAAGTCTTTTTGTATTGGTGTTTTCCAAGAAACTTCGCCATGCCCTTGAACAGGTGCTAATTTCACCGGTTCTGTCTGAATTTTTGAATTTGCCTTGGCAATGGCCACAGCTTGCTGTGTAGCTTTTTGAATACCATCTTCAGTAACACTGTTAGTTGAAGCAAAACCCCATGTTCCGTTTGCTATTACCCGAATACCAATACCAAAAGATTCCGTATTGACCACATTCTGCACCTTATCTTCACGTGTAAATACATATTGGTTCAAGTACCGCCCTATTCTGGCATCTGCATAAGTGGCACCCATAGATTTAGCTGTGTTCAACGCAACATCAGCCATCCGTTTTTTTACTAGTACATCCATACCTGGTTCTAACAGGGCTTCAGTGGCAATATTATTACCCATCATTGTCGTTGGTAATAACAATGCTCCTGCTCCTAAACCAGATAATTGTACAAAATCTCTTCTTTTCATCTAGTGTATAGTTTTGTCGCCTAAAACACTTTCTTTTCGCAAGGATAAAGTGGCTCAGACTGGTTGTTATTTTAAGAAGTGGTGTTCAAAAGTCACTCCCCATTCGTTTTTTGAACGATTAGCTCCTAAAATACTGAATTTTAAAGGGTAGTTAAGTATGTTTTTAGATTTTATTAAGAGTATTTGAGTACTTTTTTCCAGATAGAAATCAAAAAATAAAAGGAAGCAAAGAATTCAAGAA
>CAYGUO010000038.1:0-20469 GCA_964353095.1 uncultured Flavobacteriaceae bacterium
TTTGGGCATTGTAATGTACATTTTCCAAATCTTTAAAACGGGCCGTTTGTATCTCCCTACCCGCAGTTACCCGTTTTCTGATTTCTACGCTGCCCTCCCCTTTTCTATCTTCCGATAGTTTTTCAAAAGGCACAGGGGTAACTTCAATATGAATATCTATTCTATCCAATAAGGGTCCTGAAATCTTACTCAAATAGCGTTGCATCTCCGCTGGTGATGAAGTTACAGGTGCGTCTGGGTCGTTAAAATACCCCCCAGGACTTGGGTTCATACTCGCCACCAACATAAAACTACTTGGGTAGGTTACCGTAAAACGGGCACGAGAAATAGTAACTTCCCTATCTTCTAAAGGTTGGCGCATCACTTCTAAAACGCCACGTTTGAATTCTGGCAATTCATCTAAAAACAAGACCCCATTATGCGACAATGAAATCTCACCGGGTTGCGGATACGCACCACCGCCTACCAGGGCAACATCAGAAATAGTGTGATGTGGACTTCTAAAAGGCCGCTGGTTCATCAATCCCATATTCTTAATCTTACCTACTACACTATGTATTTTTGTGGTTTCTAAAGCCTCATGTAAGGTCATGGGCGGTAAAATGGAGGGTAATCGCTTTGCCAGCATGGTTTTTCCAGCCCCCGGTGGGCCTATCAATATAATATTATGTCCGCCAGCGGCTGCAATTTCCATACAGCGCTTAATGCTTTCTTGCCCTTTTACATCGGAAAAATCGAACTCCGGAAAATCCAAACTTTTATAAAATTCTGCGCGGGTATCAATAATTGTTTGTTCTAAGGGTTTTCCAGCATCAAAAAAGTCAATCACCTGTTTAATGTTTTCCACACCATATACCTCTAAATCACTTACAATGGCAGCTTCTTTGGCATTTTGTAGCGGAAGAATAAAACCTTTGTACCCTTCTTCCTTCGCTTTGATGGCAATGGGCAAAGCACCTTTAATAGGTTGTACACTGCCGTCTAAAGACAGTTCGCCCATAATGAGGTACTTCTCAATTTCTTCGGATTGTATTTGGTTGGATGCGGCTAAAATTCCCACTGCTAATGTTAAATCGTAGGCCGAGCCCTCTTTGCGAAGATCGGCTGGTGCCATATTAATGGTTATTTTCTTTCCAGGAATCTTATAGCCATTATTTTGAAGTGCTGCGGCAATACGGTAATTACTCTCTTTGATAGCATTATCGGGCAAGCCCACCAAGTGGTATCCAATTCCCTTATCAATATTGACTTCAACCACAATCGTAGTGGCTTCAACGCCAAAGACGGCACTGCCAAATACTTTAATGAGCATAGTTAGTGTTTGTGCTAAAAATATGATTTTCTAATCAAAAATCAATTTTCAACGCCTACAGAAATAGTCCGCTTTAATGAAATAGGTTTCCCGTAAGACGTATATCCTTCTAAAACAACATCAAATTCGCCTATAAGGTCTGAGGTATAAAACTCAAAATCATAACTATTTCCGGTAATGACAACATTTGGTTTCCAAAACAATAACTTTCTATAATCTGGAACCCTACTTAAAAGATCTTTTTGCTCCTCAGTACCATACTGCTGGGTAAAATAATTTTTTACCGGGAATAACGGTTCAAGCGTGGTTCTGGACATACTTTTCTCTTCATAGGTTTCATGAAAATTATTCTCAAAAGTTTCAAAAGAAACGATGCCTTGATACATTTCGCCACCCAATTGAAATTGGTCACGTACGACCCTCACCTGCTTTACCAAGGTAGCATCAAAGTCTTTTATTGTTCCCGGGTTAGGAATAAAAACCCCATCAATAAGCACGATGGAAGGAAAAGTATTAAACTCTTCATTATACCGCTCATAATCTTGGGCTACCCTAATAAATTCACCGTATTTTCCATTCTTTCTAAAGCCAACGTTTTCAACTACCTCAACCATGGTTTCTTGTAAAGTTGGAAAACGGGTATAATCATCAAGAAGTACTGTTTCCAATACACCTCCATCAAAAGAGTCGATAGGGTCTTTTAAAAGAATGGAATCTGGTTTTGCCGTAAAGAATTGGTTTTCTATCTGGTTTTGAATACTGCGTTGTAAAATCAAATTTTTATAATCGGCCGTAAGCTGAAACGCTTTGAATTTTAAATCTTTTAAGTCTGGAATGCCTTTATTGCCAATTTCAACCTTAGCACTTAAGCTATCGTTTAAAGGCTGCACAATTGGGGTTGGTATCTTATAATCTTTGCGCAGGTAACTATAAAAAGTGCCTGATTCATTTGTAGTGGCAAACTTTAATATAAACTCTTGCCCAGGTAGGGTAATCACCATAGTTTCATTAGGAATGGGGCTACCGTCCGTGGTGTTGAAAACACGGCCAAAAACCAGTTCCCCCCGCTGTTCTGGCAGATAAATGCTATCCCCAACTTTTTGATCAATGGCTTTCTTCAACGTTAACGCTTTTTGAGCATCTATCACGGCTCTTTTTGCACCGTTTATGGAAAACCCATTTTTAGCCCCTACTGATAAATGATAGGTACCATTGCCTAAATAAGATTTGTAATTCTTTAAACTCAGTTTCACCAATTCCCTCCTCGTATATCGCGATTTATCCGTAACCAGTTCTAGCATAGAGGAGTCGGACAATACCGTTCTTACTTCCTCTTCTTTATGATCTACTTTTTCACTTAAAAAAGCTGATTGATCTGTTAAGTAAGGATTTAGAACGATAAGATCATCTTGATAAAATTGCTCAAGCCCCGCATTGCGCATCCAATTGGTATAGGCAATCAACTTATAACTCCCGGAAGGCAGTTCAGAAGGAACGAAAAAATCGCCCTGTGCTACTCCTTTGTTCAATTTTAATTTATGCTGAAAAACGGCTTCTCCATCTTTATCGACCAACAAAACATAGGCAATTTTACTAATATCACTGGTTCTACCGCTTTGGGCATTCATTACATGAACAGCATAATTCAAATATTCACCAGGGAAAATCAAGCTACCCGTATGATTTACAAAAACCCGTTCTAAAGGCGTTTTTTGCAAGGCCATCAACTCAGCACCATCAGAAATCACATATTGTGCTTTTCCAAATAAGCCCAACAAACAAAACAATACGATTACATAATTTTTCATACACTTCATTTTATTCTTCCCAAAAATCGGGTACTATATTACTACCTAACTCCCTACAATCGCCACAGACCCGTAGGGCTGTAATATAGGGTCCTCCCATAGGTATTTCGCCTGTATTATCCCTAACATAAACGAATCGATTTGACCTTATGGCGTCAGCCAATGGCGATGTGCCCGCCGGTGTAATGGGTGGCGGCGAACCTAAATTACAATTACTGGCATACGGCGGTAAGGCTTCATCCGGAAATAAATCTTCATAATTAAAAAAAAGCCGTTCTTCTGAAACACTGACTACTTCAAAAAAGCCAATAACCTTTTGATTACTATTTGAGGTAGATTGAATATTACCTTCTATAAAACCGGGTTGAATGGTACTAAAAATATCATTTGAAGAAGATTGTTCGTTCAAGGTCTCAAAAAAGCCATAAGCGTCTTGTGTCTGGCTTAGCTGCTTTACCAAGATACTATACCGATGAGATATGATATAATCCTCAACGGAAATAAATCGTAATAAAAAGTCTTGTACACTATTTGATGAAACCGATTCTGTAGCACTTTGGATGATACTATTTGAAAATTGAGTGCCATAACACACCCTTTGTTCCTCGCCGTTTCTAGGAATCACATTAAATTCATGGGGCGGTTGAACACCAAGAACTTCTATTTCAAAAGGTGACCATAAAGGTGCAATTATCTTATAGGTTTCTTCAAAAGTATAGCGCAAAAACCTAGAATTATCATCCGGAACACTGCTGTTGACAAAAATACCAACACCCAATTCCCCAGCATCTGTAACTAAAGGTCTAGCTTCCATATTTGCGATATTCGCCGCTTGTGGTGCAATCACAATACTAGATTCATAGGTGTTGCCACTCTGGGTATTTATTTTTAATTGATATGGAACACCGGTTTCAGCTGCAAAACTATTTACCGAACGATAATTACCCTCACCCAAATACTCAAAATCATACTGATTGCCCAAATCATCTAAAATCATAACCATAGCGTTAGCTTCTGGTGCAATAAGGGTATCGTTAGCGAAAGTTGAACCTTTGGTAAGTCGTACTTCTTGTCGCTTGAACTCATCAGTAACGGTTGCCTCCACCACCAACACAGCAGTGATATCAATATCGGCCTGAAGGTCTGAACTGATTTCAAACTCTTCCACACAACTTGTTAGCGTGCAAATTAAAACTGCGATATAGTAGTTTATCTTTTTCATTCTTCTGTCCAAAATTCAGGTACAATATTACTGCCTAAAACGGTACAATCGCTGCAGGCCCGTTGTGTTACAAAATAGGGTCCTTCACACTGTTGGGGACCACCGTTAACCTCAAAATACTTGACAATTCCCAATTTTAACTGCGGTATTAAGGGCTGTGGGCAATTTAGTGCGGGTGGACCATCGCGTTCTGGGTTTGATAGAGGTGGACTTATTAATCTATCACAATTAACGGTACCAAAATAAGGTGGCAAATCTTCGTTTGGATAAAAATCAACATAGTTAAAATACAAACGTTGCTCGGTCACGCTGGTTACATCAAAAAAACCGATAACATAAGTTGAACTATCGTCTAGAGAGCTTATATTACCCGTAATTTGACCAGGCTGGGTTTCACTAAAAAGAAGTGCGTTTTGAGAAAATTCGTTTAAAAGCGTATAAAACCCAAAAGCCGCATCAGACAGCACAAATTGTTTCACCAATACGCTATAGCGATGTGAAATAATTGGGTCTTCTGAGTTAATGAAACGTACCAAGTTTCTACTGCTAGTTTTTGTACTTAAAAATTCACTGTTTGATAAAATAACATCGGTGGAATTCACGGTATTAAAACATACCTGTTCTTCTTGTGCCCTTGGCACCAATCTAACATCTGGATATAAAATTTGGTCACCAACAAACTCAAATTCTTCTCTTATAATTTCAAATTCAAAAGGATTCCAATTTGGAGCAATGATTTTATAGGTTTCCTCATAGATGTATCTGTATTGGTTGGTATTACCCAAAGGATTTGAACTATCTATAAAAATGGCCAATCCCTCTACTCCATTAGCGCTGATAACTCTATCGGCATATAAACTATCAATCTTTGACTCACCCACTAATTCAGCTATTTCCGACTCAAAACGTTCCCCATTCTGTGTGGTAATACCTAGTTGATAACTCCTATTTTGCTCAGCCCTAAATGGGAGGTCAGAAAAGTAAGACCCTGGCTCGGTCTCCGAAAAATTAAACGTATTTCCTAAATTATCAACTATATTGACCATTGCGTTCCGTTCAAAACTGGAGACACTATCATTTGCAAAATTAGACCCCCTACTTAAATATACTATTTGATTCTTTAACTCATCTGTAAGGGTAGCTTCAATAACCAAAACATTTTCAATATTCAATTCTTGAACAACATCAGTATCTATCGCAATCTCTTCAATACAACTCGAAAAGAGCAAAAAACTTAACCATATACAGCTACAAAATCTTTTCATTCTTCTGTCCAAAATTCTGGCGCCACATTGCTACCAAATTGTCTACAATCTAAACAGCCTAAAGATTTTACCAAAAAAGGTGCTCTCCTATTGGGGCCTTCTAAATCCGGGCCAAAATAGTTTTGATTATCTGCTAAATACCCAATTAAATCCGCTTGAATCGCGTCAATAAGTGGAGAGTTTGAGGTACCGTCTATAACAATCTTACCATCAACCACAATGGTATGAAACCCTGGTGGATATAATGAGGGTGCCCCAATAGGTTCGCAATTGATAATATAGGGCGGCAGCGGCTCGTTAGGAAACAAATCTTCATAGTTAAAGAACATTCGCATTTCTGAAAACGAACTCAGTTCAAAATATCCCAATACCAATTCTTGATTATTTTCAGCTGTGATATTCCCTTCAATCAAACCGGTTTGCACATTACTAAAGACACTTTCGCTATTGGAAAAGTCTTGAAGGGTTCTATAAAAAGAAGCTGTATTTGGACTTAGATGATATTGTTTCACCAAAATACTATACCTGTGAGAAATGAAATAGTTTTCTTTTGAGAGAAAACGAACCTCAAAACGTTCTAAACTGCTTGAATTAAGCTCTTCCGTTGAGGCCAGAATTAAATCACGTGATATGGCTGAGGCGTAACAAACTCTTGCTTGTTCTTGCCTTGGCTTAATAGTAACCTGCCAACCATCATCATCTTCACAGAAATGGTCATAATCAACTTCATCCCACTCAAAAGGATTATAATCTGGCGCAATAATTTGAGTGGTTTCTACATATTCGTATCTGTAATAATCGTTATTGTCCGTTTGCCCTTGAACGTTTAAGGTAATAGCGACCCCGTCCAAACCTGAATTATTGATTTTTCGCTGTGCTTCTACCCTCTCAATTGGGGTATTGCTCGGCAACTTTTCTTCAGATGAAATATATCGGCTTCCATCGGTTCGGATTACTTCCAATCTATACGTTCTGTCCTCATTTAATTGCAATGCTGAAGCGGTGGAATAAATTCCTGGGGTGTTTTCAGTAAACACAATCATGTTATTTAAATCATCTAGCAACGCGACCTGTGCCCCAAGCTCTGGTTTAGGTTCATCTGAATCAAAACCAAAGGTATTGGTCAAATGAATGGTTTGCGGTTTTGCTTCATCTGTTAACCTTGCATCGATAACCAAAACCGTTTCTAAATTTTCGATTTGGGCATCAAATTCTTCTACGCAGCCCATAAATGTATGCATCAGAAAAAGTAAGCCCAGCCATGTCGTTTTCTTTTTCATCTTTTTAATTTTAGCAATTTTTAAAACTTAAAGTTATAGGTAATAGAAGGTATTGGTATTGCAAAAATGGAACTTTGCAAAGCCTTTACTTCTCCATTCTCAGTTACAAAAAATACAGAGTACGGGTTATTTCTTCCTAAAACATTATAAACTGAAATGGTAACAAAACTATGTGCAAGCTTTTGTTTTTTATGATTCCCTTCAATGTTGACCCCTAAATCCAACCTATAGAAATCGGGGATTCGGAATTCGTTACGATTACTGAACGCCACAAAATCAGCATTGTTAAAACGGAAAGTTCCTATTGGATACGTTACGGGCCGCCCTGTTTGGTACACAAAATTTGCTGAGAAGCTAAAACGCCTTGTTAATTTGTAGTTTGCAATTAAACTGACATCATGCGGGCGATCAAAATTAGATGGGAAAAATTCACCATTGTTAATTCGTTCCTCACTAAAAGGGCTATCAAATCGATATAAAGACCTTGAATAGGTATAAGCAAGCCAACCGTTAAAATCACCTTTGTTTTTCGTTGCCAAAAATTCGATTCCGTATGCTTTACCATCGCCTTGAAGCACTTCGGTTTCCACATTTTCATTTAAAAAGAGATTGGCCCCAGTTTTAAAATCAAGAACGTCATTAAAGTTTTTATAAAAGCCCTCTAAGCTTAATTCATATTCGTTGTCTTTTAAATTCTTATATAATCCCAAGGTTGCTTGGTAACCCGTTTGCGGTCTGATATTGGCATCAGAAAGCTTCCATGTGTCAATGGGTGAAACCGTTGTGTTATTGGAAAGGGTATGAATAAATTGATACGAATTGTTAAAACTCGCTTTGATGGAAAAATCAGGCGTCAGCAAATACCGCGCTGAGATTCTCGCCTCTGGGCCTCCGTAGGTTTTAATTACCTCTCCACTATCATAGCTGATGGTATCTTGAACAGTAGATTCATTACGGGGTGAATCTGCCAAATATGTTCGTTGTGTTGCAGCGCCTAAGGCTGCAAAAAAGGCGTAACGCAACCCTAAGTTGACAGAAAATCGTTCTGAAACTTCATATTCATCGCCTACAAACAAAGCTCCTTCCAATGCCTGTTCTTCATCTATAAAAACATTTTGAATATCCGATTGTCCATTCAGGGGTTCTATACTGCCGGGGTTTACAGAATAATATTTTGCCGAGACTCCATAGTTGAGGGCGTGCTTATCATTAAGCCGTGTGCGTAATTTGTATCTCAGCTCAGACTCATTGATGCTATAACCAAGTTCAAAATCATTATTAGACGCTCCATCAAAATCAATTCCGAATTGATAGTCACTATTGGCAACGACCAATGCGCCATTGGTTTTATCGTTTATTCTATGATCCCATCGAGTTGAAAATAACCTGTTGCTATAATTAAAAAGAGAATCTGAGGTAATACTAAAAGCATCACGACTGAAATAGGCCGTACCCTTAACCTCATTGTTATCATTGAAGCGATGGTGATATTTTACGATACCATCAAAGAATGACGCTTCACTATTGTTTAATGATTCTTCATCCAAGGAGCGTAAAATCCAGTCTGCATAAGCCCCGCGCGCACCTACAACAAGGGATGAAACATCTTTTTTAATGGGGATTTCCAAAGCAAGGTTACCGGTTACAGGACCTATGGAACCTTCGACGGCCAGTTTTTCCACGTTACCATTTTTGGTATGAATATCAAGTACGGAAGAAAGCCTACCTCCAAACTCAACGGGCGGTGCTCCTTTATAAATATCAACCCCAGCAGTGGTGAAAGGATTCAATGCCTGAAAAATTCCAAAAAAGTGCTGTGGGTTGTAAATCACGGCATCGTCTAAAAGCACAAGATTCTGATCTGTTTTACCACCCCTAACATTAATCCCTGTAGCCCCTTCACCTGCTGATGAAATGCCTGGGAGCGCTTTCGCAATTTCTAAAATATTACGTTCTCCCAATACCAAGGGAATATTTTTTGATTCTTCCGAATCAATTTGTTCATTTCCTGTAATCGTTTCTTCCACATTGCTAGCGGCGTCTGCTTCCACCACCACTTCTTCCAAGCGCTCTATACTTTCCTCTAAATACAAATCAAAAACGCCATCGCTGTACATAATGATTTCTTGTTCCGTATTCTGTATTCCCATGGCCGAGATGGATAAGACATGATATCCCGGATTTAGTTCCATTGCAAACCTTCCCTCAGTATTCGTCGCCGTAAACACATCTGCTTCTTTCACACGAATAGCTAAATCTTGAATAACTTCGCCTGATGCAAGGTTAATGGCACGACCTTGTAGCGTATATTTTGCCTTTTGCTGTGATTCATCGGCCTTGCCCACCCTAGCAATGGGTCTTTTACGCTTTTTATTTTGTTGATTTTCAGCCAAAAAGATAGGAGGCGGACGATTCGAATTCGCTACAACTATACTCTGATTGATAGTACTGTCATTTGACCTACCGAAAAACCGATTTGGTAATTCATCATAAATAATGGTATTCTTGAGGAGAAAAACCCTTTTTTCCGATTCGATTATATAATAGTTTAAATCAGTACCCTCTAGCAGTTTTGAAAGACTGTCTGTAAGACTTTCACCTTCTGGAACAAGCGATTGGTCAACAGCACTTACCCACTCCTCTAAAAAAAAGAATTGATACCCACTGCTTGCTTCTAGCGCCAATAAAGCGGTTTTTAAATTGTTCTCACTGGTATTGTTCTGCATTTCTGCATCTTGTGAAAAAAGCATGGTGCTATTGAAAAAGAATATAACAAATAGCACAAGGCTGCAAAAAGGTGCAGCGGTTTTGGTTGAAAAGTACATGAAGTTTGAATTAGCCTTTGTAAAATACTAAAAAAAATAGTTGTTAGATAGGCTTTCTATTCTTTTGGCACAAAATTCAACACATCGGTAGAGGTTCTGATGATTTCTTCTTTATTAAGCATCATTTTTCTGAATTCGCCATTCACAAACATTTGGGCTTGATCCTTATAATGCTTGCTCATGGGGTTTCCTGATTGTCCAGTAGGTAAAATACTGATACTATTCTCTATATCTGAAAAATCAATAATACGACGCGTTGAGGGCCCAGCGTTAACTTTATAAAACCCAGTACTGTCATAGGGAAAAGCTAGATTATTGATGACCTCCCTACTCCCTTCTACCGGAAAAGGACCAACATTGAAATACTCTTTTAAAGCCTCAACCTGCCCGATAGGGTGCGCGTGCTCCAAGGTATGAACCCTTTCCCATTTCCAATTGTTAGGATCGTCACCAAAATCGCTTACTAGTGATTGCCAAGCCTCGCCAAAAGACTTCAAGGTAATGGCAGCTCTATCTTCTTTTAGTTCTTTTGTATGGATATTGTCCCACCAAATACTATTTTCTGACTTCACAATGGCCGCAATTTGACGTTTTAATAAGTGGGTGTTTATGAATTGCTCAAACAATTCAGACCCTAGTTCGTCTTCAAAAATATTTTTGAGCATAAAATATTGACTGCGATGGTAAAGGGTTGCAGAAACACTTTCGAGCGGATAATCCCCTTCCCAGTTTTTTATCGCATCCAATTGCACCAATTGGTCTGTGTTCAAGTCAGAAATATCAATCAACTTTATCAATTCACTAACCAATTCAGGGTTCACCGATGAGGTCACATCCAATATCATTTCTGATACAGATTCCCTATCCCAATTGGTTTTAGGTTCTAACAATTGAACTATTCTTTTACCCCTATCTTCGGGCAAATAATACCCTGGGTACAACATTCCGGAAATGGAATCTGGCTGGTTATTGGCGGAATAGACATAATTCCAAGGAGGATTGATCGCTTGCGGATTTTCCTTAAAATCTAGATATCGTAACGGCTCTTGTTTCCCTAAAGTTCCGTCGAGAATAAACTTGGTTGATACACTATCGGGCATTTGGTACAATTTGGCAGTAGCCCACCATGCTATATTCCCTTCAGCATCGCCATACATCACATTTAAACCCGGAGCATGAATTTTAGGTAATGCTTTTTGAAAGTCCAAAATATGATCAGCATGACTAATGCCATAAAGTGCATCCATAACCTCATTCTCAACCTTGGTGTATATCCAAGACATGGCAACTGGTGTTTCTTCTTCAATTTGGTCAACAACGGCGTTTAAAATTGGACCATGCCGAGTTTTCTTATAACTAAAATCAACAGGTTTGGCATCTTTTACCTTAATTGTTTTTGTAATTACCTGATACGGTTGCCAGCCTGATTCTGTAAGATATAAAGAAGCATCCTCTGGGTTTGTTTTTTCATAATAAAAATCAATATCATCATTCTCAAACATAGTGAGTCCATACGCTAGTTTTCTATTATGCCCCAACAACGGAAAAGGAACGCCAGCCAAGTGATACCCGTATTTTTCGTAAGTGGGTGTGCTTATATGGGCTTCGTACCAGACAGACGGTTGTGCAAAGCCAATATGTGGGTCATTTGCTAAAATGACCTTTCCATTTTTCGTCCTATCTGGCGCCAATACCCAGCTATTACTTCCAATAAATTGCGGTATTGGTAGTTTGTCCAAAGCTTTAGATACCCTAGAAGATATCGTACTAGTAATAGAATCATTGAGAGGCCACTTATAATTTTTTATCCAAGTTGTTGCCGTGTCGGAATCTATAGCTAAATCTACCAAATAACGGTTTCCAAGTTTATTCTTGATATTCGTCATTAGCGGATCTGTTTTATGTGCCATAGCAAAGCTAAAGGCCATATAACCAACCGCATTATATACATCTTCCAAAGAGAAAGGTTCTTTTTTTAAACCTGTCAGGTAAAACTCAACCGGGGTTGCCCCTTCTTCAATAAAGGCATTGATACCTGAGATATACGCTTCAGAGAGTTTGACCATGTCAGAATTCATATCAAGTGCAGCAATGGTTTCTGTAGTGGCATCATCGATGCCAAGGGAAAGAAATAGCTTATCTGTTTCAATCAAGTCTTTTCCAAAAACCTCTGATAAACGACCTTTAGCAACTCTTCGCAAAAGCTCCATTTGCCATAAGCGGTCTTGGGCATGCACATAGCCTAAAGTTTTGAAGGCATCCAACTCATTTTCAGCATAAATATGGGGAATACCATAAGTATCAAAATAGACGGTACTTTCTTTAGAAAGCTCTGTCAATTCCTTTTTACCATTATACGTAGGCTTAAGGGAGTTAAATAAGATAAATCCTGCCAGCCCTAATAACAGTAATAGAATGCCTAAAACAATTAAGGTTTTCTTTAAAATTCGCATGGTTGGGGGTTTACAAATTTAGTTGTGTTAACTAAATTACGTAAAAATTAACACTTTACTTCATCCTCAGGTCATACTGTTTTAATCCTGACTTTAGCCAAGCTTCATAGGTTTCAATATCAACATATTGCACTGGGGTATTCAATATTTCAAGATTTGGAGTCAATAGCACATAATACGGTTGTGAAGCTGCATTAAAATTAATGGTTTGAAAAGTACCCCATTTTTGTCCTATGGTTTCAATAGTCTTTATTCGCCCAGAGTCATACTCAAAATCAAACTGAAGCGCTTTGGGCAATTCTTTTCTATCATCAACATACAAGGATATCAACACGAAATCATCTTTAAGCTTAGGATAGATTCTGGTGTCACTCCATACATTTTCTTCCATACGTCTACAGTTGACACAAGCCCAACCTGTAAAATCGAGTAAAATAGGTTTGTTCTCACTCTTGGCATACGCAAGCCCTTCTTCAAAATCTTTAAAACAATTAAGGCCTAAGGGACAATCACTTTCTGACTGTCTGAGGCTATAAAAATCTGGAGGCGGAAAACCGCTTAACATTTTTAGACTAAGAATATTACCCAGGCCTAATATCAAATAAATCGCTATAGCAGCACTCAGTAGCCCGGTAACTTTTCTTCCTGCTGATAGTTTTTGTTTGGCACCATCATGCGGAAATTTAAATACTCCGAATAGATATAAGGCGAGCAAAACAAATAAGATAACCCAGATACCAAGAAACAATTCTCTTTTAAGGAAACCCCAATTGCCTACCAAATCAGCATTTGACAGAAACTTAAAGGCGAGGGCCAGTTCTAAAAATCCGAGTACCACTTTTACGGTTGTCATCCACCCGCCAGACTTTGGCAAAGAAGTCAACCACGCTGGGAAAAGCGCAAATACCATAAAAGGTAATGCCAAGGCTAGGCCAAAACCGGTCATCCCTGCGGAAAGGTTCATAGCAACTTCTCCTTCCGCCAATGTAGTACTTCCTAAGAGTCCGCCCAATATTGGCCCTGTGCATGAAAATGAAACGATTGCTAAGGTTAAAGCCATAAAAAAGATACCCATGGCCCCACCTACTTTGGTTGAGGCAGCATCCATTTTATTTGCCCAAGAACTTGGCAAGGTCAATTCATAATAACCAAAAAATGAAAATGCAAAGAATACAAAAATGAAAAAGAACAGCAGATTTAACCACATATTCGTGGCTATGGTATTTAAAATTTGAGAATCTACCGAGTCAAATAAATGAAATGGAAGGCTTAACAAAAAATATATCAAAGTGATAAAAAAACCATACAAGACAGCATTCGCCACTCCTTTTGTTTTGGTGCCAGATTGTTTGGTGAAAAAAGATACGGTCAATGGAATCATTGGAAAAACACAGGGGGTGAACAAGGCAATCAATCCGCCGATAAAGCCAAGACCAAAAATCATCCAAAGCTGTGATTTTCCATTGGATTCAGCCACAATATTTTCAACCAGCAGCTCTTTATTCTTTAAATCAAGTTTTAGGGCCTTGGTCATTCCCAAACTGCGATCATCCAAGGTTTTTTCTTCTTTTACGAAGGTGCTTCCATCTAAAGAAATATCAAATACCTGCTCTTTTAAAATACAGACTTCCTTACATATTTGATAATTAAGTAGTACCGAAATTTGTTTTAAATCAGGTTTAAGCAGCTTAATTTTTTGTTTAAAAAGTGCTTTGTCTTTAAAAAAGGTTTCATCAACATCGAATACTTCGGTGTATTTCTGGTAGGTTTTTCCCTCCATTGTTTTACCAAGCAATTCATAATCAACACCGGCACCCTGAAAGTCAAACTCACTGGGCATTGAACCGCCTTCAGCAGTATAAAGGGAATAGATGTACCACTCCGAAAAAATATCTGCCTTAAAAACCAATTCATATTCGGTTTCGTTCAATTTACGGACCTCATGAGACCAAATAGCCGGATTGTCATCAGACTGGGCCATTGCCATTGATGAGCTTAAGAATAGACCAAAAAATATAAGTAGATACCTCATTATATCAATTCAAATTTTACTATTTGCTTTGTTTTCGCAGTTACCTTAAACCGCTCATCAGCCCGTTTACCAACAACCCAAACAATTTTATTATTGGAGCATAAGAGCCATTGTGTTTGTTTAGATAGGATGTCTATTTTTTCATCTTTGAAAAATTTAGATAGCTTTTTCTTGCCTTGCATCCCCAAGGGGTAAAAGTAGTCGCCATTTTCCCACTTTCTTAAGGTTAACGGATAGTTTAACTTTTCATTATCCACATATAGTATTTTTTTAGAAGTAGTTTTAAGCTGTTTAACCTTTTGAATATCAATTGCTATAGGTATTTTTATCTTTGAAATATATTCTGCAATATGATGTATTTGATTGGCTTCAAAAGTGAGCTCAGATAATAACAAATGATTTCTATCTTTTACCAGGCGATGAGTGCTGGAACGTACTTCTTTACCACTAGTAGCATCTAACAAGGCTGTGACATCATTCCATTCTGTGAACCCAAATTCTTTGAACAGCAAATGCAGGTAGGGTTTTAAGGGGTTTAGCCGCTTTAACTTGTCGATAGGCATTTTGATAAGATCATCCTTTGTTTCAAACAAAGTGGTTTGTAATTGCAGCTGCGTACTTTCCAAGACCTGTGATGATTCTTGCAAGAAGTCTTGGGTTTTTAGAAAATTGCGCAAAAAACTGGGGTCCAGAGCTTTTAAATGTGGAACAAGCTCATGACGAATCTTATTTCTTAAATATTTGGTTTCCGCATTACTACTATCTTCCCTCCATGTTAATCCTTCCTCTTGTCCGTATTTTAAAATTTCTTTTCGAGAAAATGAAAGTAGTGGTCTAACAATATTTCCATTTATTTCGGGAATTCCTTTCAAACCCTCCAAACCAGTACCTCGCGTTAAGTTGATCAAAAATGTTTCTAAACTATCGTCTGCATGATGCGCCGTTAGTACGTAATCATATCCTTCATTGGAACACAATTCTTGAAACCATGCGTACCTTAACTCACGGGCCGCCATTTGAATGGAAATACCTCTTTCATCTGCCTCATCAATGGTGCTAAATTCTTTCGAATATGCCCGAATGTTATAGTTAGCGGCCATTTCATCAACAAACTGGGCATCAATATCACTTTCATTACCCCGCAATTTAAAATTACAATGTGCCAAGGCAATGGTCAAACCGGCTTTTTGACATAGTGCCACCAAAACCATACTATCCAATCCGCCACTACAAGCAATCAGCAGTTTATGACCTCTTAAAAAAGGAAGGTTGGTTGTTATGTATTTTTCAAATTGCGATAACATGGTCTAAAATTAGGTACTTTCTAGCACACTCCGCATTGCTTTGGCCTTTAAAACGCATTCCTCATATTCTTTTATCGGTACTGAATTCGCCGTAATCGCACCACCGACCGAATAGGAAACATATTTAGTGGTTTCATTGTATAAAATGCTACGGATGACAACGTTGAAATCAAAATTATCATCAGGGTCAAAATAGCCCACCGCCCCACTGTATAAACCTCGTTTTGTTTCTTCAAGGGTTTCAATAATTTTCATTGCAGAACACTTTGGTGCTCCGGTCATACTACCCATTGGAAAAGTATCTTTTAGCAAGGTAACGGAGTCTAAGCTGCTATCAACGGTTGATGTAATTGTAGAAATCATCTGATGTACTTGTCTGAAAGTGTGCACCATACAGAGTTCTTTCACCAGCACAGAACCCTTTTGTGCACTTTTGGACAAATCATTACGAACCAAATCAACAATCATGACATTTTCTGACCTTTCTTTTAGGTCCGCACGCAGTTGCGCTTTAAGCTTTTCATCAAGACTCACATTTTTTGAACGGGCGGCAGTGCCCTTTATGGGTTGTGATATCACTTTATGTCCTTGTCGTTTTAAGTAGCGTTCCGGTGATGCACAGATGAGATATCGGTCCGCTAATTTCATAAAAGTCGCAAAAGGAGGTTTTGATATTTGATTTAACTTGAAAAACGTAAGTATTGGGTCAATAGTAGCTTGTTCCACAAAAAATTCTTGACAAAGATTCATCTCATAAATATTACCTTTTTGAATATGTTCCAAGGCTTGTTTCACCTTGCTCAAATAGGCATCCTTATGGATTCGTAATTTTATTTTTAGCCTTTCGTTTGGGGAATGACCGGAATCTGGTTTCCCCATTAAATTGTTAATGGTCTTATAATCATCATGGATTTCATGCTTACACTCTTTGACGTACAAAAATTCTATTGTACCATTAGTGAGTCTAATGATTTTTTTAGGTTGAAAAAAGTAGAGCTTTTGAAATCCTAAGCCATCATAGTTTTCTGAACTTAAATCCTCTAGCTCATTTTTTAAATCATAGGATAGATAGCCAAAAATCCAATCCTTGGTTGTTGTTTTGAACCTTGAGAGTTCTTCAAATGCACTAGCACTATTGGTTACAAGGCTACTTTTAGCACCCACAGCAAGGATTGCCTCAAAAGACGAATAATCATCTTTAAAACCGTTACTATCTAAAAAACTAACTGTTTCAAAGTGTTTTGACCATACTAAAAGTGCTTTTTTAAAAGCCTCTAAATCGCTTAAACGGAAACAACGGCTTTCTCTCAAGTAAGGCTTTTTAAAGTGAACTGATGAAAGTAGTCAAGGCTTTTCTATGTGCATCAGCCAATTCAAGATCTAAAATACCATCTGTAGCACTAAAATTATGGTTAAATGATGGAAGCGAAAATGTGCCTACAACTTCAGCTCCAAATCTTGGCAACATTTTATTGACGACTTCCAACGCACTTATACCGCCTCTTTTACCGGGTGATGTTGACATTAAAAAAATCTTGGTATCGCTTAAAAAATCACGCTCTAAACGCGATAACCAATCCAACACATTCTTAAAATAGGCAGATGGACTTCCGTTGTGCTCGTTTACAGAAAGAATGATACCTTCTGCTTCTTGTATATCATTTTTTAATTCAACCAGTGAGTTGGAGTATCCCTTTTCCTTTTCAACATCGGCGGCATACATCTCAAATGGGAAGTTTTCCATGTTTAATCGTTGAATGGTATGCCCCTCAATTAATGAAACCGTATACTTCACTAATTTATAGTTGATAGAAGTGGAAGAATTACTTCCTGCGAATGCTAAAATCTTAGCCATATCAGTAAAACTTTGATTATTCTACGAAAATACCTGAAAATCAATATATCTGCCTGATTTTTATCTAATTTTGTCATGCTAAACATCCAAACATACTCGTATACAAGTATATAGGGGAAGGGAGTAAAATGAAATCAAACGTAACCAGACTGTTTTTTATTGATGCGATGCGGGCATGGGCAATTCTCATGATGCTACAAGGGCATTTCATTGACGGCCTGTTGGATCCTGTTTTCCGCAATCCAGATAATCTATTTTACAGCCTATGGTTATATTTTAGAGGTATTACCGCACCTGTTTTTTTTACGGTATCTGGTTTTATATTTACCTATCTCTTAATTAAAGTGCCTAAATCAGGACTTCAAAATCCACGTGTTAAAAAAGGCATACGCCGCGGGCTACAGCTTTTACTTATTGGCTACTTACTCCGCCTCAATCTTTTTGGAATACTGACCGGTAAAATTTATGACAGTTTTTATCTTGTAGATGTGTTACACTGTATTGGTTTATCAATACTTTGCATTATAGGAATATATAGTCTTACCACAAAACGGAAGCCTTGGGCAATGCCTAGCATACTATTGGGTATTACGCTACTTCTTTTCTTGTTTGAACCTATCTATAAATCATGGTCGTTTAGCTTTTTTCCCGACATTATAGCGAATTACCTTACCAAGGTTAATGGGTCTGTGTTCACTATAATTCCGTGGTTGGGTTATACCACTATGGGCGCGTTCTTATCCATATTATTTACAAAATTCAATTCGCATAAACAACGCTATGCGAATGCAATCTTAATTGCCATAACAGTTGGGTTAAGCCTCATATTTCTTTCTTCAGATTTTTTTCTGATGCTTTATGATTTTACGGGAATTGAACTGTTTCAAATGATACCCCTAAATAATTATCTATTTATTAGACTGGGAGATGTTTTTCTTGTTTTTGCGGTATTTATGATTTTCAGGAAATTTATGACCAATAAGACTGTTTTAGCCATTGGGGCGAGTACACTTTCTATATATGTTATCCATTTTATTCTTCTTTATGGAAGTTTTACCGGCCTAGGGCTGTATCGCTTTTTAAACTATGAATTAACGCCGCTAGCTGCTATTATAGGAGCTTTATTATTTATGTTCTCTTGTACCTTCTTAGCCTTAAGATATCATGCCAAAGAGCATCTTATCAAATCACAGCTTGCTCTTAAAATTGAAATGATCAAAGCGCAAATTACACTCTTGAACAAAAAAGCTATTTCAGTATTTCGCGATTTCTTACCTAAAGTAAGATTGTTTTTATTGCGAATAGTAAACGCTGTTCGGTAACAGATACCGCCATTATTTTATTCCACCAGAAAGTTATCGGTTAAAAACTTCTATTCACCTTTACTTTATTGTGATTCGGCTAAAGAAGAAGAATTAGACAAGCCCCTTCAACTACTTTTACATCGTAATAAAAACCTAAACACTTAAATACCGGTTACCCAAATCAAATATTAAGTGTAAACCCCGAGCCTACTAAACACAAAAAGAGCCAAATCAAATGATTTGGCTCTTTACCTTTTTACTTGTTTTGATTAGATATGCAATGCCCTATCACCAGTGGCAGCCAAAGCTGCTTCCTTAACTGCTTCAGCATAGGTTGGATGTGCATGACTCATACGTGCCATATCTTCAGCAGAAGCCCTAAACTCCATTGCGGTAACCGCTTCTGTAATTAAATCTGCACAACGCGCACCAATCATGTGAACGCCCAAAACTTCGTCAGTCGTTTTATCTGCCAATATTTTTACAAATCCGTCAATATCCATACTGGCTCTTGCCCGCCCTAAAGCACGCATGGGAAACTGACCTACCTTATAGGCAATACCAGCTTCTTTGAGTTCTTCCTCGGTTTTACCGACAGCGGCAACCTCTGGCCATGTATACACCACACCAGGAATTAGGTTGTAATCAATATGAGGTTTTTGTCCAGCCAGTATTTCAGCAACCATAGTTCCTTCCTCTTCGGCCTTATGGGCTAACATTGCCCCTTTCACCACATCACCAATGGCATAAATATTCGCCACATTTGTTTGTAGATGCTCGTTTACCGCAACCCTACCTCGTTCGTCTAATTCAACACCGGCTGCCTCAACATTTAAACCACCTGTATAGGCTTTTCTGCCAACGGAAACCAAGCAATAATCGCCTGTAAATTCAACTTCTTGTCCTTTCTTATCGTCTGCCTTAACAATTACCTGATCTCCTTTTCTCTCGACTGATTTTACTTTGTGTGAAAGATTGAATTTCACTTTCTGTTTCTTCAACACCTTCATCAATTCTTTTGAAAGTGCAGCGTCCATACCAGGTACAATTCGGTCCATATATTCCACCACGGTAACTTCTGCCCCGATTCTTTTATACACTTGACCAAGTTCAAGACCAATTACTCCACCACCTATAATAATCATGTGTTTTGGAATCTCTTTCAATTTAAGCGCTTCCGTAGAGGTAATAATGCGTTCTTTATCTATTTCAATAAACGGTAAGGAAGCAGGTTTAGAGCCGGTAGCAATAATAATATTCTTAGCCGCTATGGTTTCGGTTTTTCCATCTTCTTTCAAGATATTGACATGAGTAGCGTCTTTAAAACTACCAAGGCCTTGATACACATCAATTTTGTTTTTATTCATTAAAAACTCGATACCCTTGGTAGTTTGGTCAACGACAGCCTGTTTTCTGCCAATCATTTTTTCTAAATTGACCTTGACTTCACCAGGTATTTCAATACCATGTTCTTCAAAATGCTTGACCGCATCCTCGTAATGATGGGAAGAGTCCAGCAAGGCTTTTGAAGGAATACAACCAACGTTTAAACAAGTTCCGCCCAAGGTTGAATATTTTTCAATAATAGCAGTTTTCATTCCTAATTGGGCACATCGTATTGCTGCAACATATCCTCCAGGACCCGAACCGATAACAACTACATCGTATTGACTCATAGCTATATTTTAAATGATTATATTAATTTGTAAAACGACTACAAAAATACGAATGTTTTTACTTAAAGCTAGGGCCTTTGGTAGGCGCTATTAGAAATATATCCTTCGGGCAATATGCTTTGTACCTTCTATA
>CAYGUO010000039.1:0-20057 GCA_964353095.1 uncultured Flavobacteriaceae bacterium
ACTGAGTGAAGAGGTGAGGTCCTTGCGCAGCGCATTTGTAGAAAATCGCCGAGACCTTCAGCAGCTAAAATTAGAGTCCTCTTTAAAAAATACCATTGCAGCCAAAGGTTTAAAGCCTTCTGAGAATCCTCCACAAAAAATCATTGTCAAGCAAATTCAATAATGGCCATAAGTGAAAAAAATATTATGAATAGACTTTACCTCGTTGCAGGGGGTCTTTTGGTATTTGCTATTGCCGTTGTGGTAAAGTTGGTGGACATTCAAATGGTCAAAGGTGATCAATACAAAGAGCTCGCAATGCAAAAAACGGAGCAAATGTTCACCATACAACCTAATAGAGGTAACATTTATGCGGATGATGGCAGTTTGTTGGCCGCATCCGTCGCAAAATATGAAATACGTTTTGACGCGAACACGGTAAAAGAGGCAGATTGGCAAAAGCACATTGCTCCACTTTGTGATTCTCTAGGGGTTTTGTTTGAGAAGCCTGCAGCGCATTATCTTCAAATGTTGCGTAAAGCCAGAGCTAACAAAAATGGTTATAAGCTCATTGCAAAAAATGTAGCGTATTTAGAATACGCCCGCATGCGAAAGTTTCCGTTATTTAAGCTTGGGCCAAATAGAGGCGGTTTTATGGAAACGCACCGTGTGGTCAGGGAGTATCCTTTAGGTAAAATGGCAGCAAGGAGTATCGGTTATGAGCGGATTGATGATGAGGGTCATTTTACCCGTGTTGGTCTTGATGGTGCTTTTGGCGCTTCCTATTTAAGGGGTAATGAAGGCAAGCGGTTAAAACAAAAAAGTGCCGGTAGTCAATGGAAACCAGTTGGGTTTGATAATATTATAGAGCCGCAAGATGGTCGTGATATCGTTACTACAATCAACACCGGCATTCAAGATATTGCGCACCATGCTTTGTTAAAGCAATTGGAATATTATAAAGCCGATCACGGTTCTGTTGTGGTTATGGAAACCAAAACAGGTGAAATCAAAGCAATTTCAAATTTAGGGCGCACTGAAGAAGGTAAGTATTACGAGAAATTAAATTACGCCGTCGGTGAATCTCACGAGCCAGGCTCAACATTTAAATTAATGTCCCTGGTTGCAGCTTTGGAAGATAAGGTCATAGATACCAGTACCGTCATAGATACAGAAAAGGGACGATGGAGACTTTACGACCGAACGGTTCGTGATTCTAAATGGGGTGGCTACGGTAAAATATCAATGGGTAAAGCTTTTGCACTATCATCAAATACTGCATTCGCTAAAATGATTCATGAGAATTATAAGGAAAATCCTGAAAAATATGTGAATCGCCTAATGAATATGGGAGTTCATAAGAATTTAGAATTACCGATAGTCGGAGAGGGAAGTCCTGTTTTAAGATATCCTGGTGATAAAGGATGGTCCGGAATTTCTTTAGCTTGGATGTCACATGGGTATGAGGTTTCCATGACCCCTATGCAAACGCTTGCATTTTATAATGCCATTGCCAATAATGGAGAGCTGGTTCGCCCACGGTTTATTAAAGAAGCTCGTGTGGGTAATAAAGTGCTAAAGCAGTTTAAGAAAGAGGTGATCAACCCTTCTATCTGTTCTAAAGAAACGGTCAAAAAGGTGCAGCAGCTGTTGAAAGACGTAGTGGAAAAAGACTATGGTACCGGAAATGGCCTGTATTCCAAAAACTTCTCTATGGCGGGTAAAACAGGTACATGTCAAAAGAACTACGTAGCAAAAGACCCAGATAAATTGGCGTACATCTCATCGTTTGTTGGTTATTTCCCTGCGGATAATCCTAAATATTCATGTATCGTGGTAATTCACGAACCGGATAAAAGTGTCGGATATTATGGAGCAGATGTATCAGGTCCAGTATTTAAATCCTTGGCGGAAAAAATATATGTCACCTCACCAATTGTTGATGAAGTGGTGCCTGAAAACCCTAAGTCGGAACAGATAGACGCGTCTTTTCAGCGGTATTACGCGCATGCACAAAAGCGGTACAAAGTACTTCCAGATTTTAAGGGAATGTCCGGAATGGATGCCGTAGCGATTTTAGAAAATTTAGGAATTCAGGTAGAAATACTTGGTAATGGCAAAGTAAGGGAACAATCCGTTTCAGTTGGAACAAATATTAAAGAAGTTAAAAAAATAGTATTGCAACTTTCATGAAGCTATTAAAAGACATATTGTATGGGGTCAGCCTCTCTGCCGTAAATGGTGATACCAATGTTATGGTAAACAATGTGCATTTTGATTCTCGTAAGGTTGAAATGGATGATGTTTTTGTGGCCATTAAAGGATTGGTCACTGACGGCCATCACTATATTCAAACTGCTATCAATAGTGGGGTTAAAGCAATCGTTTGTGAAACCATGCCCGAACTTATTGTTAATGGCATTACTTATTTACAAGTAGATAGTGGTAATAAGGCACTTGCCGTAATGGCCTCTAATTTTTATGGTACTCCCTCCAAAAATTTAAAATTGGTAGGCGTAACGGGTACCAACGGAAAAACTACGGTAACCTCTCTACTGTATAGCTTGTTTAAGAAAGCCGGATATAAAGTAGGGTTAATATCAACCATTAAAATTATGGTTGATGAAAAGGAGTATAAAACGACCCATACTACCCCAGATGCCCTAACAATAAATTACCATTTAAGCTTAATGAGCGATGCTGGTGTAGAGTATTGTTTTATGGAGGTCAGTTCACATGGCATTCACCAAAAAAGAGCAGAAGGCCTGACTTTTGAAGGTGCTATTTTCACCAATTTATCGCACGATCATTTGGACTATCATAAAACTTTTGCAGCGTATCGTGATACCAAGAAAAAACTGTTTGATGGCTTGCCAAAGTCAGCTTTTGCCTTAACCAACCTTGACGACAAGAATGGTATGGTAATGCTTCAAAATACAAAAGCTAGAAAATACACTTATGCCTTAAAGTCTTTTGCTAATTACAGAGGGCAAATACTCGAGCACCAACTGAACGGTCAACTTTTAAAGATTGATGAAAACGAACTATGGTCAAAATTGATAGGTGACTTCAATGCCTATAATGTATTGGCCATTTATGCCACGGCAGATTTGCTGGGTTTAGAAAAACTAGAAGTTTTAAGATTGATCAGTGAATTGGAAAATGTAGATGGCAGATTCCAATATTTTATATCGAAAGAGAAAATTACAGCAATTGTTGATTATGCCCATACGCCGGATGCGCTAAAAAATGTATTGATAACTATCAATGCATTGAGGACTGGAAATGAAAACGTCATCACCGTAGTGGGGTGTGGTGGTGATCGTGACAAGTCTAAGCGTCCGGTTATGGGTCATATCGCAACTGAAATGAGCAATCAGGCCATTTTTACTTCTGATAATCCAAGAACAGAAAATCCTGAAACAATAATTGAAGAGATGGAAGCTGGGGTTGAGCCCCAGAACGTCAAAAAAATGTTGGCCATTGAAAACAGAAAACAAGCTATAAAAGCGGCTTGTAAACTGGCAACGGCAAACGATATCATTCTAGTGGCCGGAAAAGGTCACGAAACATATCAAGAGACCAACGGGAAACGTGTAGACTTTGATGATTTTAAAGAAGTAAAAGCAGCACTTAATAGTCTAAACAAATAGCATGTTATTTTATCTATTTGAATATTTAGAACAACAATATCAATTGCCTGGGGCATCCTTGTTTCAGTTTTTGACATTTAGGGCCGCTCTTGCCGTCTTATTATCCTTATTGATAGCTGTTGTTTATGGTAAGCGGATTATTTTGTTTTTACAGGCTAAACAAATAGGCGAAAGTGTGCGTGACTTAGGGCTTCAGGGGCAAAAACAAAAAGCGGGTACACCTACGATGGGTGGTATTATTATTATTTTATCTACGTTGATCCCTGTCTTATTATTTGCTGATTTAAAAAACATATATGTCATTCTGTTGATAGTTACCATGCTTTGGATGGGTGTTATCGGTTTTATAGATGACTATATCAAAATTTTTAAGAAGGATAAAAAGGGTCTTAAAGGGAGATTCAAAATAATAGGCCAAGTGGTTTTAGGATTGATTGTTGGCGTAGTACTATATTTTCATCCGGGGGTTACCATGAAAGAAAAAGATGCTACGATTATCACGGATCAACTTAAGGTAGAAATGGTTATTGGTAAAGAAAAGAAATCGGTCAGAACGAATGTCCCTTTTTTTAAGGGTAATGAGTTGGATTATGCAGATTTCATAACCTGGGCAGGTGAAGGAATGGAGAAATATGCATGGTTGATTTTTATTCCGGTGGTAATTCTCATTGTTACGGCAGTATCCAACGGTGCTAACCTGACGGATGGCATTGATGGCTTAGCTGCAGGTTCTTCTGCGATAATAGTCATAACACTGGGAATTTTCGCATGGGTTTCAGGTAATATACAGTTTTCAGACTATCTCGATATCTTTTATATACCAAGAGTGGGAGAGCTTGTTGTTTTCATAGCCGCCTTTGCAGGAGGATTGGTGGGTTTTCTTTGGTATAATGCATTCCCGGCGCAGGTTTTTATGGGGGATACCGGTAGTTTAACTATTGGCGGCGTCATTGCGGTAATAGCCATAATTGTGCGTAAGGAACTACTGATTCCCATTTTGTGCGGAATCTTCTTTGCGGAATCTATTTCAGTAATGCTGCAGGTTGGGTATTTCAAGCATACCAAGAAAAAATTTGGAGAAGGAAAGCGTATTTTTTTGATGGCACCATTACATCATCATTATCAGAAAAAATTATATCACGAGAGTAAGATAGTTACCCGGTTTTGGATTATCGGAATACTGTTGGCAGTTATAAGTATTGTCACTTTGAAAATAAGGTAAGATGGAGCATTTGGTTGTACTTGGCGGAGGGGAAAGCGGAGTTGGTACGGCGATTTTAGGGAAGCAAAAAGGATTTCAGGTTTTTGTTTCTGACAAAGGAAAGATTAAAAAGAAATATAAAGAAGTTCTTGAACATTTTGAGATTGAATGGGAAGACCAGCAGCATACAGAGCTAAAAATTCTAGGTGCTGATGTGGTAATGAAAAGCCCAGGAATACCAGATAAGGTGCCGTTGGTTAAAAAGTTGGTTGATAATGGTATTTCGGTGATTTCTGAGATAGAGTTTGCTTCAAAGTATACGAATGCAACAATCATAGGGATTACGGGGAGCAATGGTAAAACCACGACAACCATGTTAACGAACCATCTTTTAAAAGAAGCAGGTTTTAAAGTGGGTATGGCTGGTAATATTGGCGATAGTTTCGCGAAAATGGTTGCAGAAAGGGATTTTGAAAACTATGTTTTGGAAATCAGCAGCTTTCAATTGGATGGTATTGTTGATTTTAAACCAAAGGTTGCGGTCATTACCAATATTACCCCTGATCATTTAGATCGCTATGAATACAAGTTTGAAAACTATATCGCATCAAAGTTTAGAATAGCTAGAAATCAAGATGAAAACGATTTCTTGATTTATGATGCAGACGATACGGTTATTGTTGATTGGCTTAAAGAAAACCCAGTGCAATCCAAATTAGTCCCTTTTTCGCTCAAAACAGCGCAGAAATGGGGTGCTTGGTTAGAGAACGACACAATTATTATAAATATAGAACCTAATAACACCTTGAAAATGAGTACAGATTTTTTAACACTTGAAGGACAGCATAATGTAAAGAACGCTATGGCTGCCGGATTAGCTTCTCTTTTGGTCAAGGTAAGAAAAGAGACCATATCTCAAAGTATTCAGTCTTTTCAAGGCGCACCGCACCGCTTAGAGAAGGTGCTGAAAATTAACCATGTGGAATACATCAATGATTCCAAGGCTACCAACGTGAATGCAACCTATTTTGCCCTTGATGGTATTAAAAAACCAATCGTATGGATTGTTGGGGGTGTTGATAAGGGTAATGACTATTCGCAATTAATGCCAATGGTCAGAGAGAAAGTAAAGGCAATTATTTGTCTTGGACTTGATAACTCAAAACTAGTAGAGGCATTTGGTAATGTAGTAGAGCCCTTGGTAGAAACCTATGCTATGGAAGAGGCTGTTAAGGTTGCGTATAAAATAGGCGAGCGTGGTGATACGGTATTGTTATCGCCAGCCTGTGCAAGTTTTGACCTTTTTGAAAATTATGAGGATAGGGGCAATCAGTTTAAGGCAGCTATTAAAAATCTATAAGAAATGATGGCACTGTTGAAAAATCTAAAAGGGGATAAAGCTATTTGGGCTATTGTAGCCCTTTTGGCGCTATTTTCTTTTTTACCAGTGTATAGTGCCAGTACAAATTTAGTGTATGTAAAAGATACAGGGACAACTATTGGGCACTTGGTGAAACATGGGATGTTGCTGTTTTTGGGTTTCATGATCATTTATGGGGTTCACCGCATACCAACCCATTATTTTAAAGGTTTGGTATTGCTTGCGATGCCGATTATTTTGATTTTATTGGGATATACGTTGACCGTAGAAACCAATATTGGAGGCGTAAGTGCGAATCGATGGATTCCAATTCCATTTGTAGGAGTAAAGTTTCAAACCTCCACCTTGGGCTCTATCGTTTTAATGATTTGGATTGCAAGGTATTTAAGTAAAATTCGGGAAAGGAAGATAACCTTTCAAGAAAGTATATTGCCCTTATGGATTCCGGTTATTTTAGTTGTTGGCTTAATACTTCCCGCAAACTTTTCCACCGCTGCCATTGTTGGGGTTTTGGTTCTTATACTTTGTTTTTTAGGAGGATACCCTCTCAAGTATTTGTTGGCAATTTCAGGTACAGGCTTGGTCTTGGCAGGCATGTTTCTTTTCGTGTTATTCAAGTCGCCAGAGATTTTACCGGATAGGGCAGGCACTTGGAAATCAAGAATAGAAACTTTTATACATCCGGAAACAGCTAGCGCCGATGCTTCACGACAAGTGAATTACGCTAAAATGGCCATTGCCGAAGGCGGTTTGTTTGGAAAAGGGGCGGGTAAAAGTGTTATGAAAAATATACTATCGCAAAGTACCTCAGATTTCATTTTTGCAATCATTATTGAAGAATATGGTTTAGTAGGCGGATTGGGGCTTTTGTTTTTTTATCTCTTGCTCTTGTTTAGAATTGTTGTGGTCGCGAATTCCGCGAAATCAGTTTTTGCAAAACTTTTGGTTATAGGGGTTGGCCTGCCTATCGTATTTCAGGCATTTATAAATATGGCTGTAGTTGTGAAATTATTTCCTACTACAGGGCAACCATTGCCCTTGATCAGTATGGGTGGTACCGCAATTTGGATGACCTGCTTGGCAGTAGGTATTGTACTAAGTGCGAGCGATAAAAAACAAGAAGAATTAAGTGATTTGAATATAGATGAGAATAACCCTTTAGAAGTATTAAGTGGCCAGTTATAGGTTTATACTGTCAGGAGGAGGCACGGGAGGACATATTTATCCGGCAATAGCCATTGCAAACGAGTTGAAGCGAAGATTTACGGATGCTGAGTTTCTATTTGTTGGAGCAAAAGATAAAATGGAAATGGAAAAAGTACCCCAAGCAGGGTATAAAATAAAAGGGCTTTGGATTAGTGGATTACAACGGAAGCTGACGGTTAAAAATTTAATGTTTCCAATAAAATTAATAAGTAGTTTGTTAAATGCACGCAACATAGTAAAACAGTTTAAACCAGACCTCGCCATTGGTACAGGTGGGTTTGCGAGTGGGCCGCTATTAAAAATGGCCGCAAGTTCTGGCGTGCCTTATGTGCTGCAAGAGCAAAATTCTTATGCGGGAATCACGAATAAATTATTGGCAAACAAAGCACATAAAATATGTGTTGCTTATGATAATATGGAACAGTTTTTTCCTAAAGATAAGGTGGTAAAAACGGGTAACCCGGTTCGCGCAGATTTAATTCTTGAATTACCAGAGCAAAAGGAAGCAAAAGTATTTTTTGATTTGGATGCTAGCAAGACAACGGTGCTAATTCTAGGTGGTAGCTTGGGAGCGAGAAGAATAAACCAATTGATTGAAAAAGAATTAAATTTTTTTAGTAATAAAGATGTTCAATTGCTTTGGCAATGTGGTAAGCTCTATTATGAAGAATATCAAAAGTATGATTCTAATAGCGTAAGGGTAAAATCCTTTTTGAATAAAATGGACGCTGCCTATGCTGCGGCAGACATTATAATTTCAAGGGCAGGGGCTGGTTCGGTTTCGGAACTATGTATAGTGGGTAAGCCTACTGTTTTTATTCCTTCGCCAAATGTTGCGGAAGACCATCAAACCAAAAACGCACAAGCGGTAGCAACTGAAAACGCGGCATTGGTAATAAAAGAAAAGGATTTGGATGATGATTTTGAAGCGGTAATGGCCGATTTAATCAATTCTAAGGTCAAACAGCATGAGTTGTCTGACAATATCAAAAAATTGGCTTTACCAAAAGCTACGATTCATATTGTTGATGAAATAGAGAAACTTTTAAAACGGAAACTGTAAACATTGCTTTTGGCATGTTTTTGAACTTTAATTTGATAGTTGATTTTGAACTTAAATAAAATACATAACGTCTACTTTATTGGTATCGGAGGCATAGGTATGTCTGCCATAGCACGTTATTTTAGGTTCGTAAATAAAAATGTGGCAGGTTATGATAAAACCAAAACCCCACTAACGGAAGAGTTAATTGAATTAGGTATTGCTATTCACTTTGAGGATAATATAGATTTGATTGGGGAGGAGTTTAAATCTCCGGAGAATACCCTTATTGTATACACACCAGCCGTTTCTTTAAACCATAAAGAACTACAGTTTTATTTGAATAATGGTTTTCAAGTTAAAAAGCGGTCAGAGGTTTTAGGTCTGATTACAAAAGACACCTATTGTTTTGCCGTTGCAGGTACGCATGGCAAAACCACAACATCGTGTATTTTGGCTCATTTGCTTAAAGAGACCGGAACCCCATTAATTGCTTTTTTAGGGGGTATATCTGAAGATTTTAATAGTAATTTTGTTTTAGAAGGCACTGCTTATTCAGTCGTTGAGGCGGATGAATATGATCGTTCATTTTTACAGCTATCGCCCAATGTGGCGTGCATTACCTCAATGGATGCCGATCATTTGGATATTTACGGGAATGATGATGAAATTAAAAAATCATTCAAAGAATTTTCTAAAAAAATAAAACCTAAGGGTAAACTTTTTGTGAAAAATGGGTTGCCGTTGGTGGGCCATACTTATGGTCTGGAAGATGAATCTGATTATAGTATTCAAAATATCAGAATTGAACAAGGTGCCTATATTTTCGATTTACGAACTCCAGACGAAACACTTTTTGATGTTCGTTTTAATAAGCCCGGAAAGCATAATTTACTTAACGGATTAGCTGCTTTTGCAATGGCCGCGCAGGTGGTATCCAAAATCCGGAACCTAGCTGATGCTTTGGGAACGTTTAAGGGTGTCCAAAGAAGATTTTCGTATCAAATTAAGGAAAAAGATTTTGTTTTTATTGATGATTATGCACATCATCCCACAGAAATTGATGCTGTACACCAAGCCGTAAGGGAGATGCACCCCAACAGAAAAGTTGTAGTGGTGTTTCAGCCTCATCTATTTTCTAGAACCAAAGACTTTGCTGATGATTTTGCAAACAGTCTTTCCCGTTTTGACGGGGTATTATTGTTGGATATTTATCCTGCAAGAGAAGAGCCAATTGAGGGAGTGGATTCCTTGTGGTTATTGGGAAAAATCAAAAATCCAAATAAAAAACTAACCAGTAAAGAAGAATTGGTAAATGACATAAATAATTACAAACCTGAAGTTTTGATAACTATGGGTGCGGGCGATATCGGATTACAAGTTTCACTAATAAAAAAACAATTGGCATATGCAAGTTAATTGGAATTACATCAAATTTTCGGCACTAATACTAACTATAATTGGTCTATATGGCTTCGCAGATTATCGAAGTAGTGCTAAAACCATAGAAGATATTTCTATTAAATTTTTGGGAGACAACGATTTATACTTGACGGAGGACGCAGTTAATAAATTGTTAATACAAAATTACGGAAGCGTAAAAAATAGGGCAAAAGAACAAGTAGTTTTGAATTCCATAGAGACGGTTATTTTGTCTAATGAAATGGTGAAAAGTGCCCAAGTCTATCTCTCACTAGAGGGAGAGCTTATTTCAAAAATTGTTCAGCGAAAACCAATAGGAAGAGTTGAGGGCGTCTCCAGATTTTATTTGGATGATACTGGAGAGCGTATGCCTTTGTCGAATTATCACTCTGCAAGGGTGCCAATCATAACAGGTAAGATTACTGGCAAAGGTCTTGAAGATGCTTATGTGATATTAGACTATGTAAATAAGGATGACTTTTTAAGAAAAAATGTCATTGGAATACATATTCAAGAGGAAGGTAAGTATCAGTTAAAGTTTAGAATTGAAAATTTTGTAGTGAATTTGGGCGATGTAGAGAATCTTGATGAAAAGTTTGAAAATTTTATGGCTTTTTATGTGAAAGCCACTAAGGATAAAACTTTAGAAAACTATGCAGTTGTAAGTTTAGAATTTGATAATCAGGTTGTTTGCACTAAAATATAAAGTATGGAACAGGGTAATTATTCAGTTGGGTTAGATATAGGTACTACCAAAATAGTAGCCATAATCGGTAAAGAAAATGAATACGGTAAAATTGAGATTTTAGGAAAAGGAAAATCTAAAAGCCTTGGTGTCCATAGGGGTGTGGTCAACAATATTACCCAAACAATATCCTCAATTCAACAAGCTGTTGAACAAGCTGAAATTAATGCAGGTTTAAAAATAGCAGATGTAGTTGTCGGTATTGCTGGGCAGCATATTAGAAGTCTTCAACATAGTGACTACATCACCAGACCCAATGCTGAGGAAGTAATCAACGAAGAAGACTTGGATAAACTTTGTAATCAAGTATACAAATTGGTTATGCTTCCCGGTGAAGAAATTATCCACGTTTTACCCCAGGAATATAAGGTAGATGGTCAATCTGAAATCAAGCAGCCAATCGGTATGTATGGTGGTCGTTTAGAAGCTAATTTTCATGTAGTTGTCGGTCAAGTACATTCTATTAAAAATATCGGTCGTTGTGTAAAAAGTGCGGGACTGGATTTGGCCAATATCACGCTTGAACCATTGGCTTCGGCAGAAGCAGTATTAAGCCAAGAAGAAAAGGAAGCAGGCGTGGCATTGATTGACATAGGTGGTGGTACAACGGACTTGGCAATCTTTAAAGATGGTATCATTCGTCATACTGCAGTTATTCCATTTGGGGGTAATGTCATTACGGAAGATATCAAAGAGGGTTGTTCTATTATAGAGAAGCAAGCAGAACAATTGAAAATGAAATTTGGTTCTGCCTGGCCTGGTGAAAATAGAGATAATGAAATTGTTTCCATTCCAGGATTAAGAGGTCGAGAGCCAAAAGAGATAACCTTAAAGAACTTATCCAAAATAATTCACGCAAGAGTTGTTGAGATTGTGGAGCAGGTTTATGTTGAAATCAAGAACTACGGTCATGAAGAGCAAAAGAAGAAATTGATTGCCGGTATTGTTTTGACAGGTGGTGGAAGCCAACTAAAACACTTAAAACAATTGGTAGAATACATTACGGGTATGGATACCCGTATAGGTTATCCTAATGAGCATTTAGCCGGTGATTCAGAAGAAGAGATTGCAAGTCCTTTATATGCAACCGCTGTTGGCTTATTGATGAATGCGCTCACTACAAATGCTAAGCAAAATGCTGCTGAGATAATTGAAGAACAAGTCCCGGAAGAAGTATTGGTCGGCGAAGAATCAAGCCAACAAAAAACGATGAAAGCAGTTCAAAAAGACCGAAAATCAATTTTTGATAAATGGTCAGAAAAATTGAAGGACTTTTTAGATAACGCAGAATAAAATATACCCACAATAAAAACAAGCACCATGAGTAAGAACACAGAATTTGACAACATCTCTTTTGATTTACCTAAAAACAAAAGCAATGTGATAAAAGTTATTGGCGTCGGTGGTGGTGGCAGCAATGCCATTAATCACATGTTTCAAGCCGGTATCAATGGCGTAGATTTTATAATCTGCAATACAGATGCACAAGCATTGGAAAATAGTTCAATACCCAATAAAATTCAACTGGGAGTTTCTTTAACCGAGGGTCTTGGTGCTGGGGCTGACCCGTCTGTTGGAGAGCAAGCAGCCATGGAAAGCATGGAAGATATCAAGGCAATGTTGGGAAATACAACAAAAATGGTCTTTATAACAGCTGGTATGGGCGGTGGTACAGGTACAGGGGCTGCACCAATAATTGCCAAAGTAGCTAAAGAAATGGGTGTTCTTACTGTTGGTATCGTAACTACCCCTTTTCAATTTGAAGGTGGACCAAGATGCAAACAAGCACAAGCGGGTATTGAAAAATTACGAGGTAATGTAGATTCACTCATTGTTATCAATAACAATAAATTAAGGGATATTTATGGAAACCTTGGCTATAAAGCGGGGTTCTCAAAGGCAGACGAGGTGTTGTCTACCGCAGCGAAAGGTATTGCAGAGGTAATTACGCATCACTATACACAAAACATTGATTTACGTGATGCTAAAACTGTTTTGTCTGATAGTGGCACTGCTATTATGGGGTCATCAACTTCAGCAGGTTCAGCACGTGCAAATGAGGCTATTACAAAAGCATTAGATTCACCGTTATTGAATGATAACAAGATTACGGGCGCTAAAAATGTATTGTTGTTGATTGTTTCTGGAAGTCAAGAGATTACTATTGATGAAATTGGGGAAATCAATGATTATATTCAAATGGAAGCGGGTCAAACTGCCAATATAATAATGGGTATCGGTGAAGATGATGGTTTGGGCGATTCTATAGCTGTTACCGTTATTGCAACCGGCTTTAATAGTGAGCAACAAGATGAAATCACCAATACGGAAACCAAAAAAATCATTCATACCCTTGAAGATGAGCAACGGGCTGTCCAAAATTTAAGCGCTAATCAGACCGTGGATACCATTTCAATGGAACAAGCTGTTGAAGAACCAATAATAAAGCATCAGTTAGAAGAAGAAACTGAAGAGGTGTCTTCTATCTTATCCGAATCTGATTTAATACCAACAAGTAATTATATCAGAAACTTTAATGTGTTTTATGAGGAGGTGGTTCCAGAAACGGTTGATGAAGTTGTAGCAACCAATATTGAGGATGATTTTATTATTATTGAAGCTAAGAATATTATAAATGATATTGAGGTAGTAGATGCTGAGGAAGTTGCCTCAAAATTATCAGAAGAAGATCAGTTTGCGCTTACTTTTGATATGCCACTAAGCGAGACCCCTACCGAAGAAAATGAGAATACAATTACGTTTGATTTGGGTGAGGAAGTAAAAGAAATGGATGTCAACGAATATGTTGAAGTTAATCCGGTAATTGATTACAACAAAGATGGTGAAACGCGTTACAACCTAGAAGAATATATGGAATTGGAGACACAGCTTACGGGAGCAAGATCCGTTGCTGAAACCCATGAGCCTAAAATAGTCGAAGACGAGTTGATTTTTGAAAAAAAGACCATTAAAGTTGAAGCTACGTCACTTGGAGAAAATAATTCTGGAGAGATAGATCCTCTTAACAGCTCTATCAACGATATTCTAAAAGGGCAAGTAGAAAAAAGGCGTAAAAATTTCAAAAGTTATAATTATAAGTTTCAAAATAACAGAAACAACAGTATAGATGAAATCGAGAAACAGCCTGCTTATAAAAGACAGGGTGTCGATTTGAATGAAGAACCATCAGAGCAAAAGATATCTAGAATGAGTTTGGGTGAAGATACCAATGATGAAATCCAATTGCGTTCTAACAATTCTTTTTTACATGATAATGTAGATTAATAGTATAGCATTGATTCCATGCTAATGGAGCGTTTAAACCCGAAAGAACAAATTTACTTTCGGGTTTATTTTTTATCTTCGCAATCCAACATTAGGGTACTATGAGTTTGCAGGAAAAAGTAATGTCAGAAATGAAAGCAGCTATGAAAGCTAAGAACAGCTTAGCATTGGAATCATTGCGTGCGATTAAATCTGCAATATTGTTGGCTCAAACAGATAAAGGTGCTGGAGGGGAATTGTCTGAGGAAGATGAAGTGAAATTAGTTCAGAAATTGGTAAAACAACGTAAAGACAGTGCTGCAATATATACGGAACAGGGGAGAGCGGATTTAGCTGAACCTGAGTTGGCTCAAGTTGCGGTCATTGAAAAGTTTTTACCTGAACAACTTTCGCAAGAAGAGATTGAAAAAGTTGTTGCACAGACTATCGATAGTTTAGGGGCATCTGGTATGCAAGATATGGGTAAGGTAATGGGCGTGGTGTCAAAAGAATTGGCTGGCCAAGCAGATGGAAAAACCATCTCTACCATTGTAAAAAATAAATTAAGTTCATAACGAACAATGGCCACGTAGCTCAGCTGAATAGAGCACTGGATTTCGGCTCCAGCGGTCGTAGGTTTGAATCCTACCGTGGTCACGAATAAATTAAAAAGTCTCACGTCAAATCAAGCCCGCTTGAATTTGTAAGTGGGGCTTTTTGATTTTCAAAGCTGAGCTTTGTTAGGAAGACAGAGTCAATCGGCAAGAAAAATTTCAACTTATTTTAGAATTAAATATTTTCTTAAATCTTTCAGGGAATTCATCTTGTAAATACATTTCCTTTTTCGTGAAGGGATGCACAAATGCTAATGAATAGGCATGTAAGTACAATCCCTTACCTTTTAAAATTAGATTTTCAATTCCATATTTTTTATCTCCCAAGATAGGATTTCCAATACTGGATAAATGTTTGCGAAGTTGATGCCTTCTCCCTGTTTTAGGTTCCAATTTTACCAGATTGAGTTGGCCAAATTTTTTGGAGGGAACGGATGCAATTACCGTATAATTTGATTGTGATTTCTTTCCATCAACTGCTGTAGTTATTTTTCCAAAATCTTGCATGTCGCCAATAGTGACTGCGTAATACGTTTTTATGACCTCTTTGTTTTCAAACAGTTTATTCAACCCACGAATACTTCGATTGGTTTTACCGACCAATAAAATGCCTGTGGTCTCATAATCTAATCGGTGAACAGGTTGTGGGCTAGTAGCATCATCAAGATTACTTGTTGCCATGTTTTGGTTTAAGGCATTCGCTACAGTCTTAAAACTATTTCCACTGACCAATAGACCAGCAGGTTTATGAATCAATGCTAGGTAGTTATCTTCAAATAATACGGTGAGGGGAAAAACTGGTTTTTTCTTATGACCAATTTCTTTTTGAAGAGACAAAGTGATACACTCGCCCCCATGAATTATAGTAGCTGAACTAGCAATGGCATTATTGACCGTAACCAACTTTTTCTTTAATGCTTTCTTTAGTGCAGATTTTGTAAAAGCAGCAATAAAAATACCTACACCATATTCCTGTAACCTAATAGGATTGGGTATGTTTGGCACAATATGAGTTTCACTTGTATTGATGTTGTTTATTTATAGTTTTAGAACTGGCTGAACTTAAGAAAATAAATGGAGAATGGACATGGTGAAATGTCCTAACATATTCTCAGCGAATATTATAATACAGGATTTTAACTGATTAGTGGTCATTATGGATTTTTGTTAAGGCTTTTTTGTTTTTCTTTCAGCCAATTTCACTTGATAACTTTATCTATTAAAATAGCATGAATGACACATTAGAAAATTAATTGTAGTACTAACGGTTTTTTTCGATATTTATAAAACATCAAGTAAATACTTTGCCTTATTAACTTGCTAAGTTTTGATTGTTAATACCTAAAAATGAAATTTGTAGTAGCACCAGATAAATTCAAAGGTTCACTTACAGGAGTTGAATTCTGCCAAGCGGCAGAAATTGGTCTTCGAAAAGTGTTTCCGGATGCGGATATTATTAACTGTCCAATGGCAGATGGTGGAGATGGTACTTTGGAAGCTGTTAAATATTTATTGAAGGCCAAAGAAAAAAAGGTTTCTGTTCACAACCCCATATTTAAAAATATTGCAGCAACTTACCTCCTTTCAAAAGACGAAAAAAGTGCTTTTATAGAAATGTCTGAGGCCTCTGGTTTGAAATTGCTTAAAAAATCCGAATACAATTGTATTGATAGTTCCTCAATAGGTACCGGAGAGCTTATAAAAAATGCTTTGGACCGTAATATTCGAGAAATAATTTTAGGGATTGGAGGAAGTGCTACTACTGATGGCGGTATTGGAATAGCCAGTGCTTTAGGTTATGAATTTTTTGGTGACAATGATACACTTTTGCATCCTACGGGAAGAAATCTGATAAAAATCAGAAAAATAGATGCCTTTAAAGTAGACAAAAGATTGTCTCAAACGCGAATTAAGGTAGCTTGTGATGTTTCTAATCCTTTTCATGGCAGTAATGGTGCTGCTTATATATATGCGCCACAGAAGGGAGCTTCAGATGAAGAGGTTAAACTACTTGATGCAGGGTTGAAAAATTTAGCAGAGGTAATCAATACTCAGATAGGAGTAGACGTTCAGAAAATACCGGGAGCAGGAGCGGCCGGAGGTGTTGGTGGGGGAGCGGTAGCTTTTTTAAATGCAACTTTATTGTCAGGTATTGATTTAATTAAAGAAATTGCGAATTTTGATGAGGTAGTTAAAGATGCTGATTGGATTATCACTGGTGAAGGAAAGCTGGATGCACAAACACTTTCAGGCAAGACCATTTTTGGTATTCTAGAATCTGCTAAAAGACAAAATATTCCCGTGGCAGCCTTTTGTGGAGCTGTTAATATTACGCCTAAACAACAAAGTGAATTAGGACTTGGCTATGCAATTTCTATTTTAAAAGATATTTCAAACTTAGAAGAAGCGCAAACAGCGAGTTTTGAAAATTTGGTATGCTCAGTTTTCAACTTTGCCAGTGTTCTAAAAATAGCTAATCCTCCAGCTTAGTTCATTTTAAATTTTGAAGTACTTATTGTTTCATTAACAAAATGGTATATGACTATCGTCCGCTTTTGGATCTAAAAAACTTTTAGCGGCCATTGCTAAATATTGTGAAGCTAAATGTACCTGTGTTAGGGTGTTCATAAGGTTTGATATTAGTGTTAGCTTCTTTTTTTAATAATAGATTAGTTCGATATCATACTAAACAGGTTTGCTAATAATATGTTTAATAATCATAGGCGCATGAATCCTAGAATTTTCAATGAACCATTTATGCGTTTCCATACCTCCGCAGATGACCCCAGCTAAATAAAGCCCTTCAACGTTTGATTCCATGGTGTCAGAATTATAGGTAGGCAATAATTTTTCGTCATTTGAAAGTGCAACCCCCATCTTTTTTAGAAACTCGAAATTGGGCTTATAACCAGTAAGTGCAAGCACAAAATCATTGGGTATTATTACTTCTCCTTCATCAGAATTAATGCTTATTTCAGATAGCGTAATCCTATTAATAGTGGCGTTAAAATAAGCTTTTATACTCCCTTCATTGATACGGTTTATGATATCTGGTCTTACCCAATATTTAACACGCTGACCAACTTCTGGTCCCCTAATGATTAAAGTAACTTCGGCACCTTTACGATAACATTCCAAAGCTGCATCAATTGCGGAGTTACTTGCACCAACTACTGCTAATTTTTGACTGGCATAAAAATGTGGGTCATTATAATAATGGGAAACTTTAGATAAATTTTCACCCTTGCACCCTATAGTATTAGGGATGTCATAAAAACCTGTTGCTACAATTACATTGGAAGTGTTGTAGTTGGCTTTGTCTGTCTCTATTAAAAATAAATCATTTTTCTTTTTAGCAGAAAGCACTTTTTCAAAAAGGTGAATGTTCAGTTCTTTTGAGCTGACTATTCTGCGGTAATATTCCAAAGCTTCATTGCGTTTTGGTTTTGCTTCTTTGCTTATAAATGGAATATCGTCTATTTCCAACTTTTCAGAAGAAGAAAAAAACTGCATGTTGGTTGGGTAGTTGAACAACGAATTTACAATTGGTCCTTTTTCGATAATAATATAATTTAAACCTGCCTTTTTTGCCTCCAGTCCGCAAGCAATACCAATAGGGCCACCCCCAATTATTAAGACATCAAAATGTTGCATTAGGCAATTAGTTGCTTTAATTCTTTAATGGTATCTGTAGGGTTGGTGCTTTTGAAAACAAAACTACCAGCTACCAAAACATCTGCTCCTGCTTCAACTAGTTGTTTGGCATTTGTAGAAGTAACACCACCATCAATTTCAATTAATGTAGTGGTATTTTTCTTATGAATGAGGTTTTTTAAGTCCAATACTTTTTGATAAGTGTTTTCAATAAACGATTGTCCTCCAAAACCAGGATTTACACTCATCAGACAAACTAAATCAATATCCTGAATCGTATCTTCCAATAAGCTGATTGAGGTATGCGGATTTAAGGCAACACCGGCTTTCATGCCAGCTGTCTTTATTGCCTGTAACGTTCGGTGTAAATGCGTGCATGCCTCATAATGCACGGTAAGCACGTGTGCACCTAGTTCGGCAAAGGTATTGATATAGCGATCAGGGTCAATAATCATTAAATGCACATCCAAAGGTTTTTCAGCATGTTTTGCTATTGCCTTTACCACTGGCATACCAAATGAAATATTTGGCACAAATACGCCATCCATAATATCTAAATGAAACCAATCTGCTTGACTTTGATTAACCATTTTGATATCACGCTGTAAGTTGGCAAAATCTGATGCCAAAAGAGAAGGGGCTACTAGTTTTGAATTCATAAGACAAAAATACAAAATTGAAATTCGGACTAATAGCAATTAGGAAACGTAAAAAAGTGGTTTTTATAAGTTGAGCTGCCGAAGGCCTTCATAAACTGCGATACTGACGGCATTGGCCAAATTCAGACTGCGAATATGCTTACTGTACATTGGGATCTGATAAAGCTTTTCAGGGTTAGTTTGGGTCAATGAAGGTGGCAAGCCAACTGATTCTTTACCAAAAACTAAAAATAGATTGTCTTCATACGAAATATCCCAGTGAGGTTTACTTCCATGACTTGAAAAATAGACAAACTGTTTGCCAATATGCCTTGCTAAAAAATCATCAATATTTTCGTAAATATGTACCGATAAATGCTGCCAGTAATCTAGTCCAGCCCTTTTTAAACGGGCGTCGTTTAGTTGAAACCCAAAAGGCTTGACCAAATGTAAAATTGATCCAGTTGCGAGACTTACTCTACCAATATTTCCGGTATTATTTGGTATTTCGGGTTCAACGAGAACGATGTTTAAAGGCATATTATTTTTTGATTGTTCTGAGGTATAACTGTTCTACTTTTTCTCTTGCCCAGGGGGTTCGACGAAGAAATTTTAAGCTTGATTTTATAGATGGATTACTTTTAAAACAGTTAATGTTTATTTGGTTTGCAAGATACTCCCAAGAATGCTCTTGAACTAAATCGTCCATGATATCGGCGAGTTTAACACCATGTAATGGATTGTTTGGTTGTTTCATTTTTTTGAAATTAAAATAAACAAACTATGCGTATTCGACATCTTTTAAAAAGATAATTCAAAGTATATAAAATGAAAAACTCCGGTAATCAGCCGGAGTCTATTCATCAATCAAAAAACGAACAGTCATGATAACTGTTGTAATTATCTAAATTACAATTTTCTTGCCAAAAAACAAATTTAAGCTTTATTTAACTGTAATTTGCTTAAGCTATTAGCCTAAGTATGTTTTTAAAATCTTACTTCTTGAAGTATGTTTTAACCTTCTAATTGCTTTCTCTTTAATTTGACGAACTCGTTCTCGAGTCAAATCAAATGTTTCACCAATCTCTTCCAAAGTCATTGAGTGTTGTCCTGCTAAACCAAAATATAAACGGATAACATCCGCTTCACGAGGCGTTAAAGTCTCAAGCGCTCGTTCAATTTCGGTACGCAGCGATTCATGGAGTAATTCTTTATCAGGATTTGGAGATTCACCACTACGAAGTACATCGTAAAGGTT
>CAYGUO010000039.1:20067-20368 GCA_964353095.1 uncultured Flavobacteriaceae bacterium
TAGATACATGACGGCCGGAATTTTTTAAAGATTGCTTAACATCTTCAACGGTCATATCCAACTCCTTTGCAATTTCTTCTGCTGAGGGCATCCGTTCATGCGCTTGCTCCAAGAATGCAAAAGTCTTATTGATTTTGTTGATAGAACCAATTTTATTTAAAGGTAAACGTACAATACGGGATTGTTCGGCCAATGCTTGAAGAATCGATTGGCGAATCCACCATACGGCATAGGAGATAAATTTAAATCCACGAGTTTCGTCAAAACGTTGTGCAGCTTTTATAAGACCAAGGTTACCTTC
>CAYGUO010000040.1:0-13353 GCA_964353095.1 uncultured Flavobacteriaceae bacterium
AGGCTTTTTTGGAATTCTAAAGGGATATACTTTCATTATGATTTTAAATTAACCATTTTAAAAAATTATACGTAAAAATAAGGTAATATAAAGGTGTAAATGGTTAAAAATTGAAAATTGGAATCAAAATTCATCCCTTAATTTTATAAAAAATTATAATGATGTCAGCACTAAAATGGAAGGGAGTTATGCCCGCGGTAACAACAAAATTTACTTCAGACGATACTTTGGATATGCAAATGTTTGAAGTTAATATTAGGGCACAACTAGATGCTGGTGTTTCTGGAATAATCTTGGGCGGTACACTGGGTGAAGCCAGCACACTATCTGATGATGAAAAGAAAACATTGATTATTGAAACGGTAAAAATTGTGGCAGATCAGGTTCCAGTAATCATTAATATTGCAGAGCAGACAACCAAGGGGGCAATTGAAGCCGCTAAAGTAGCTAAGGAATGTGGGGCAAAAGGCCTAATGATGTTACCTCCCATGCGCTATAAAGCGAATGATTTTGAAACGGTAACCTATTTTAAAACAGTAGCAAAAAGTACGACCTTACCTATCATGATTTACAATAATCCTATAGATTATGGTATTGAAGTGACCTTGGATATGTTTGAAGAGCTTATAGCGTGCGAAAACATACAAGCGGTCAAAGAATCGACTAGGGATATTTCTAACGTTACCAGAATAAAATCAAGATTTGGTAATCGTTTAAAAGTATTAACCGGTGTGGACACATTAGGCCTTGAAAGTATTTTAATGGGCGCTGATGGTTGGGTAGCCGGTTTGGTATGTGCATTTCCTGCGGAAACCTGTGCTATTTTTGAGCTGGCAAAAGCTGGTAAAATAAATGAAGCTTTAGCTATTTACCGTTGGTTCTTACCTTTGTTGGAACTCGATATTAATCCGCAATTGGTTCAAAATATTAAGATGGCCGAAGTGGCTACGGGTATTGGTACAG
Organism: uncultured Flavobacteriaceae bacterium; assembly: GCA_964353095.1. Taxonomy (GTDB): domain Bacteria; phylum Bacteroidota; class Bacteroidia; order Flavobacteriales; family Flavobacteriaceae; genus Croceitalea. Next base: position 964 of record CAYGUO010000040.1, read on the forward strand.
AAAGGGTCAGAGCCCCAAGACTGCCCTTGCAGGGAGCGGAAAGAAAACGCGTTGAAAGCATAATTGATGCGGGTATGAAAGCAAGGCCAACATTGCCAGTTTATAAAGGTTTAAATTAATTTAAAAAAGGGCTGGAATTAAGTAAATCAAGAGTAATTAAAATATTAGAATGATAACAGGAGCCAATTATATAGGAAATCAACTTTCAAAGAAAGGAACAAAAACATTTAGCACCTTTAATCCGGTGCTAAATTCCGCAACAGAGTGGGTGTTTACTGAGGCAACGGAGCAGGAGATAAATGTTGCTATGCAATTTGCTGATACCGCTTTCTCAAGCTTTCAAAAAACCTCAAAAGAAGAGCGTGCTGGTTTTTTAAATCAAATTGCTGAAGAAATTGAAGCTATGGGTGCTACCTTAATAACAACATACTGCAAGGAAACAGGCTTACCAGAAGGCAGGGCAAAAGGAGAAAGAGGAAGAACCATGGGTCAGTTACGTGCTTTTGCCAACCTAGTACTAGAGGGGTCTTGGGTAAATGCAACCATAGATACCGCGCAACCTGATAGACAACCCTTGCCAAAATCTGATTTGCGTAAAATGATGCAACCCTTAGGACCCGTAGTCGTTTTTGGAGCCAGTAATTTTCCGTTGGCGTATTCAACGGCAGGTGGCGATACGGCAAGTGCATTGGCTGCCGGTTGTCCGGTTGTAGTGAAGAGTCACCCCATGCATGCAGGAACTGGTGAATTGGTTGCCTCTGCAATTATAAAGGCAGCAAAGAAAACAGGAATGCCAGAAGGCGTATTTTCTAATTTGAACAGCAGCGGTATTGAGGTGGGCGTGAAATTGGTTGAACATCCGTTAACAAAAGCTGTTGGTTTTACAGGAAGTATTAAAGGAGGAAGAGCCTTATTTGATATGGCCGCTAAACGAGAGGAACCTATTCCTGTATTTGCTGAAATGGGTAGTGTGAATCCAGTAGTTTTGCTTCCAAAGGCACTACATAAAAAAGGTGATGTTTGGGCTAAAACCTATGCAGGTTCGATAACCTTGGGCACTGGACAATTTTGCACCAACCCGGGTTTGCTGTTCGCAATCCAAAGCCCAGAACTGGATAATTTTATTACTGTTTTATCTGAAGAGATAGTTAAGATTCAACCATCTTGTATGTTGCACCCTGCTATTGCAAGTAACTATTTAAACAATAAGACGGATATGACTGCACACGAAAATCTTAGTGTGGTTGCAGAGTATTCAGAAAACGTACCCGCTAATTTTGCAAAACAAGCTGTTGGTAAAGTAACGGGAGCTTCGTTTGTACGTAATTCTAAATTACACCAAGAAGTTTTTGGTCCATTTTCACTCGTAGTAGCCTGCGCAAATGAGAAAGAGTTAGAAAGTGCAATTAAAGCTTTGGAAGGGCAGTTAACAGGCACTATTATTTCTGAGGATAATGAAATTGCCCATCATGGCACGGTAATAGAAGTTTTACAAACTAAGGTGGGTCGATTGATTTTTAATGGCGTTCCAACAGGTGTTGAAGTATGCCCATCAATGCAACACGGTGGTCCATATCCTGCGTCTACCGATAGTCGTTTTACTGCCGTAGGTATTCATGCCATTGATAGGTGGGTAAGGCCGGTTAGTTATCAAGATTGGCCTAATGATTTATTGCCTGACGCTTTAAAAGACCAAAACCCGCTTCAAATTGATAGGTTGGTCAATGGTGTAATGACTTCTAAAACGATTTAGGAAATGCCCATATCCGTCTTTGAATGTATTGATGGCCATACCTGTGGTAATCCCGTAAGACTCGTCAGCTCCGGAGGTCCTGAACTCAAAGGAAGCTCCATGAGTGAAAAACGACTCCATTTTTTAAAGGAATACGATTGGATAAGAACTGGATTGATGTTTGAACCACGTGGTCATGACATGATGAGCGGTAGTATTTTATATCCTCCCCATAATCCTGAAAATGATGTGGCGGTTTTGTTCATTGAAACTAGCGGCTGTTTGCCCATGTGCGGTCATGGTACTATAGGGACCATAACCATTGCTATTGAAAATGGTTTGATTATTCCTAAAAAGAAAGGTTTTGTGAATATGGAGACCCCTGCCGGACTGGTAGAAATTGAATACTACCAGCCGAAGGAGAAGGTAGAATGGGTAAAGTTAACAAATGTAAAAAGTTACTTAGCGGCTACTGATTTAACAATAGAATGCCCAGAACTAGGAGAACTCATTTTCGATGTTTCTTACGGAGGTAATTATTATGCTATTGTAGATCCGCAAAAGAATTTTTCGGGAATGCATGATTTCTCTGCCACGAAGTTGATTCAACTTTCAAAGGAATTGAGAAGTAGAATTAATGAAAAATATAGGGATGAATTCATACATCCAGAAAATTCATCCATAAAAAATGTATCCCATATTTTATGGACAGGTAACCCTTTAGATGAAAATTCTTCGGGCAGGAATGCAGTATTTTATGGTGACAAAGCTATTGATAGAAGTCCTTGTGGCACAGGTACATCGGCACGTTTAGCACAATTATATGCAAAAGGTAGCTTGCGTATCAACGAAGATTACATTCATGAAAGTTTTATAGGTTCTACCTTCACGGGTAGGGTGGAAAAAGAAACTAGATTGGGAACATATCCGGCTATCATACCTAGTATCAAAGGTTGGGCAAAGGTCTATGGTAAAAATACAATCACCATAGATACTGATGATGATCCTTATGCACACGGATTTCAAGTACTTTAAACATGGGTAAAAGAGTCATTATCATCGGAGGGGGTATTGTTGGGCTTTGTAGCGCGTATTATTTACAAAAAGAGGGCTGTTCCGTGACCGTTATTGATAAATCTAAAATGGAATCTGGTGCTTCTTATGTAAATGCGGGATATCTTACACCAAGTCATATTATACCAATGGCGGCACCAGGTATGATATCTATGGGCCTGCGTTACATGTTTAATTCTTCCAGTCCTTTTTACATGAAACCACGATTGGATAAGGAGTTCTTGCAATGGGCTTGGTATTTTAAAAAATCTGCTACGAAAGAAAAGGTGGAAAAGGCAATTCCGGTTATTAAAGAGGTAAATGTACTCAGCAGAGAATTGTTTATGGATATCAAGAATTCTGGTGATTTGGGAACCTTTCATCTAGAACGAAAAGGACTTTTAATGCTTTACAAAACGGATAAGGAACGTGACCATGAAATGCAGGTGGCGGAAAAGGCCAGATTTTTAGGGCTAGAAGTAAGGGAATTGAATACGGCAGATTTACTTAAGATAGAACCAAATGTGAATATTAAAGCGAAAGGCGCCATTCATTATGAATGTGATGGTCATAGCACTCCGGCAGATTTTATGGCTCGTATGAAAAACTATCTTCAAGAAAATGGAGTGGTGTTACTTCCAGAACAGGAGGTTGTTGAAATAATAGCAAAACAAAATACAGTAACTGGGGTAATGACCCCAACCGCTAAATATTATGCTGATGAGGTAGTATTGGCGGCAGGTTCATGGTCAGCAAACCTATCCAAAAAACTAGATTTAAAACTGCCACTACAAGCAGGTAAGGGATACCGTATTAATGTGATGGAGCCAACAGATATTTCAATGCCCGCCATTCTGATGGAAGCAAAAATGGCTGTTACCCCTATGAAAGGCTACACTCGATTTGCTGGCACTATGGAATTTTCTGGAATCAATCATGATATCAGAAAAGAACGGGTTGAAGCTATTGCAAGGGGAGCAGAAGATTTTTATGAAGGATTGAAAATAACGGAGAAGACAAAAAGTGAGGCAGCATGTGGCTTGAGACCTGTTACCCCTGATGGTCTGCCCTATATTGGAACCTCAAACCAGTATAAGAACCTTACTATTGCAACCGGTCACGCCATGATGGGTTGGAGTTTAGGCCCGGTAACTGGCAAATTGGTCAGCGAACTTATCAGTGTTAAAAAGCCAATTATGGATATTACTGCTTTTGCCCCAGAGAGACGATTTTAGATATCGGTATTAATTTTAGGTCATTTTCGTTGTTTGGCACTGCATTTGTTTTACTGTTGTAGGAATACACCGTAATTTTACATCATGCTAAAAAACTACACGATTTTTCTTTTTTCTCTTTTGTCTTTTTGTTCTATAACAATAGGACAAGAAATTCAGCAATTTCAGCTGGCAGATTTTGATTTGAAAGGTTTGGTGAAAACTAGTACCGTCATTACGGATTACGGTAAGGAGATTTTTGAATTTAATGAAGAAGGGTTTTTAGTAAAATCGACAACTTGGTATAATGAAGAGGATAAAGACATTACCACCTACAAGTACGAAGCGAACGAGCTTTTAGAAAAACGAATGGAGAGTTATAGGGGAAACCAACTTGATGAAGCCTCTTCCATGGTTAACTTTTATGAAATTGACACTACCGGACCAAAGCGGATAAAGGAAAAAATTATTTCGTTCGATAAAGAGTTCTTCGAGCAACGTGAGTATTTTTTTAACAGCCAAGGACAATTGGAAAAAATAGTTTCATCGCATGAGAATGCCGTAGATGAGGTAGTGATTGAGCATTCGACGTATAAGAACGAAACAACAAAGACCTACCTAAAAAATGGGGCTGTTAAAAAGTCAATCAGAACGTCAGTAAAAAAGAATAGTAAGGGACTACCATACAAAGTAGAGTTAACCAAAGAATTTGTTAACGGAGAGCCCATTAAAGCTCTGGAAAAGGTTATTGATGAAAAAGGGGTTCTTATGTCAGAGCAATTATTCACTTATGATACCGCCGGAAAGGAATTTACCCCTAGTGAAAAACGAATTTACAAGTACACGGAAGAAGGTATACTTCAAGAAATGCTGGTAAAGCAGGAAACAACTGAAAGTAAAAAAGGTTTTGTTTTTCAGTTTGATGATAGTGAGTTCAAAAATTGGGTTAAAAAAATAACCACACCTGATAACGACTATGTGACCAGAAAAATCGAATATTTTGTCGTGGAGTCAGAAATAGAAGAAACGCCCGAATAGCCGTTATTTTTCAAGAATAGTTTGTAAGATTTCTGGCTTTATTTCATGTCCCCCTTCAAAAGTTATGGTTTCTGCTTTTGACTTAAATAGCATTTCTATTTTTCTTTTCTCGAGAGTAAACCTTTCCGGTGTGATGTATTGGTCCTGATCACCATAGATTAAGGTAATCTTTGTTTGTTGTTTATGGATAAAATCCAGTTGGTCACTCCGTATCTCATTAGGGATACCCCCAGCATAAAGAATAACGGTATGGAACGAAAGTTTTTGCCTTACCCACCAACGCAGGGCAACTGACACTCCTTGCGAAAACCCAAAAAGGATAAGATTTTTATCATCAGATATATGTTCTGCTTTTTTAATGGCATCTAAATACGCAATAAGGTTATCAATTTCTTGGGGGGTATCTTCTTTAGTTAGCCAGCTGGCACCAACATGTTTAAAATCATCTTTTAAATAGTATTTTGAAGGCGCCTGGGGTATAATAATATAGTTTTCTTCCGGATTTAAATCTCTAAAATATTTTGAAAAATAGCGACTCAAATAACCCATACCATGAATTGCAAACCAAACATTTTTTGTGTTTGCGCTTAGTTTATTTAAGGTTTCGTAGGAGTTTTTAGTTTGGTAAGAAACTTGATTTTTATTGATAGCCATATTCAAAGGTAATTGCAATTTTTAAAACTAGGAATACGTAATTTTGCGCAAACGTTTTTATGGAAGAGCATAAAGAAAAGATTCTAGCGGTTTGCAATCAAATTTGTAAAGGAACTTTAATGGAAACCTTGGCTATTGAATATATTGATGTAGGTGAAAATTTTTTGGTTGCCAGAATGCCCGTCACCCCAAAAGTGTACCAACCAGATGGGGTCTTACATGGTGGTGCTACTGTTGCCCTCGCCGAAAGTGTTGGTAGCGCAGCTTCTTATATTTTTATTGATGGCAATGAGTTTTATGTAAGGGGCATTGAAATTTCTGCAAACCATGTAAAAAGTATTAAAGAGGGTTATGTATATGCAAAAGCAGAAATAATCCATAAAGGACGCACGACACAGCTATGGCAAATAAAGGTGACCAATGAATCGGGCGAATTAATATCTAACTGTAAACTAACTACTATTGCGCTCCCAAAAAAAGATTGATTTCGCTGCTCTTTTAGATCGGATTAGAGTTCAAGAAAAGGCAGGTTTACCTTTTGTCAGCTATCGTAACCCTAAAAGCCATAGTGTAACTGCTTTATTTCAAAATGATAAGGCACTTTGCTATACGGAGGATTTTAGTGAAGAGGGATTTGTTTTTTCTCCTTATAACTCGGAAGAAAAAGCAGTTTTATTTAACCCAGATTCCCAATTTATTGCTGAATATAAAGAAAACCTTGATGTGGTTTTAACCAAACCTGTATTATCAGAAAAGGACAAACACCATCATTTAGCAATCATAAATAAGGCAATAGCCAGCATTAGAGCTGGGGAATTAAATAAAGTGGTGCTTTCTAGACGAATAACCACCACCACAAATAAAGACTTCCTGACTATTTTTTTAAATGCGTTACACCAATATAAGAATGCCTTCTGTTACCTCTGGTTTCATCCAAAAATTGGGATGTGGCTAGGAGCATCACCTGAACGTTTACTGAATATGGAGGGTAAAGTATTAAAAACCACATCTTTGGCAGGCACCTTACCGGTAATCAATGATGAACCCCCAAATTGGACACCGAAAGAACTTTATGAGCAACAAGTAGTAACCGATTATGTATTGGACGCGCTTAAAAATGACCTTAAGGATGTTGAAACCTCTGAGACCAGTTCCATAAAGGCCGGTCACCTATGGCATTTAAAAACAAGGATTACTGCGCTACTAAAATCTAATACGCAGTTAAAGGATATTATTTTAAAAATACATCCAACACCTGCGGTATGCGGTATACCTAAAAATACTGCACAAGATTTCATTGTAGAAAATGAAGCTTATAATAGGGAGTTCTATACTGGGTTTATGGGAGAATTAAATTTGGGGGCAAAAAAAGGCACTAGTTTATTTGTAAACCTAAGATGCCTTAAAATAGAAAACCAAAAGGCGATGATTTATGTGGGCGGTGGAATTACAGCAGATTCCGATGCAGAAAAGGAGTGGGAGGAGACCCAAAATAAAAGTAGGACGATGCTTTCTTTATTATAATCTTAGGGTTTAAAAGATTCGTTTTTGATTTATACAGTGCTTATTTTTGTAGGGCATGAAGCAATCTACAATACCATCGGCCCGCGCCGTCGTTTCAGCTTGTAAATCAAGAAATGTTCAAAACATTGTCATTTCCCCTGGATCTAGAAATGCGCCTTTAACCCTCAGTTTTACGGAAGACCCTTTTTTTAAATGCTACAGTATTGTAGATGAACGTTCTGCTGCCTTTTTCGCATTGGGCATGTCACAGCAACAAAAAATGCCAGTAGCTATTGTATGTACCTCGGGCAGTGCATTATTAAATTACTATCCGGCCATTGCCGAAGCTTTTTATAGTGAGATACCCTTAGTGGTCATTTCTGCCGATAGGCCACCATACAAGATTGATGTGGGTGACGGGCAAACCATTAGGCAAGATTTTGTTTTTGAAAGACATATTGGATATTCTGCAAATTTAAAGTTAGATATAACGCATGCTAAAGATAGAATTGAAAGATATGCCAAGCATTTATTGAACGATAAGCAGTCAGCAATTGATTTATACAACAACAACGAACTTGCAGAAGCGTTTGGTGTAGCCAAAACAAAAAGACTTCCTGTTCATATTAACGTTCCTTTTGAAGAACCTTTATATGACACAAGAATGTTTCATGCAAGTAAAGCACTAAAGCCACTCATTGAAAGACCTCATGACAATTCCGTAAGCGCTATTGAAACATTTCAAGAGCAATGGTATAGTGCTAAAAAGAAAATGGTTCTGGTAGGGGTTAATTATCCTAATGAGATAGCGCAGAATGTTTTAAACCAATTGGCAGATGACCCTTCGGTACTTATTTTTACTGAGACAACATCAAACTTGCATCACCCCAACCTTTTCCCAAGTATTGATAGTCTTATCTTCCCCATAGAAAAATCACAAAATAGTAAAACGCTTTTTAAAGAATTACAACCTGATATTCTGTTGACTTTTGGAGGATTGGTGGTTTCAAAAAAAGTCAAGGCTTTCCTAAGGGAGTATACCCCAAACCAGCATTGGCATATCTCAGAAACTAGGGCATTTGATACCTATTTTTCTTTATCGCATCATTTTAAGACGAATGCCAACAGTTTCCTAAAAGAATTATTGGTAGCTAAATCCATAGCGATTGCCAGCAACTATTTTGAACGTTGGAATGCAGTTAAAAATGCGTATGAAGTTAAAAGAAAAGAATATCTAACAAAAATAGATTTTTCAGATTTTCTGGCGTTTCATCATATTTCCCAGACCATTCCAGATTATTATCAGGTGCATTTGGCCAATAGTTCAACGGTAAGATATGCCCAGTTGTTTGACTCAAACCCTACGCTACAAGTATTTTGCAATAGGGGAACAAGTGGTATTGATGGTTCTACCTCAACCGCAGTTGGTGCTGCAATTTATCAAAAGGCTCCAACGCTATTGATTACTGGTGATTTGAGCTTCTTTTATGATAGCAACGCCTTATGGAATGATTATATTAAAAATGATTTTAGAATTATACTGATCAATAATGGTGGTGGCGGTATTTTTCGAATCCTTCCAGGAAATGATGATTCTGCTAATTTTGAAAAGTATTTTGAAACAGCTCAAGAACAAAATGCTTTTCACATTTCGCAACAATATGGTTTTGATTATTTGAAAGCAGATTCCAGTCCATCATTACAAATGGCTATGAGTCAGTTTTATGCCACAGCTAACAAACCTAAAATTCTTGAGATCTTCACCCCAAGAAAGATAAACAACAAAATTTTGCTCGGTTATTTTGATTTTATATCTTAGGGCAACATTAAACCATTTTTAAAGAACACTGACAATTATGAGTAAAAGAGACGAGTTAATAGAGAAGTACGCAGCAGATATTAAAGACAAATTTGGTGAAACTCCAAATATGGATTTGCTTACAAAAGTAGCAATAGGTTTAGGACCAGCTATTTACAACTTAGATGCTTCAAAAGTATCTGGTGGCGATGATAAAGAATTAGAAACAGTTAAAAACAACTTTCTAATGAAAAAATTGGGTATGGCCGACAGCCCCAAACTAATGGAAGCAATCAATACTGTTATCGAAAAATACGGTCGTTCAAACAAAAACAAGCATAGAGCGGTGATTTATTACCAATTGGCTAAGCACTTTGGTAAAGAATCAATTTACAATTAAATAGATTTTAATGTCATGAAAAGCCGCCTTTGTTTATAAGGGCGGTTTTTTGTTTTTAGAGTATTGGGTACTAGAAATTAAAATTTCTCCCTCTCCTGCAAACGATAACAAAAGGTAGTTTACTTTTACAATATGATACAATTAGGCAATTACAATGAATTAAGGGTTGCACGAAGCACTAGTGTAGGTCTTTTTCTCACAGATGATGACGGCACTGAGATTCTTCTGCCAAATAAATATGTACCAGAAAACGTTGAGCTAGATGAAATGCTTAAGGTTTTTTGTTATTTAGATTCTTTAGAACGACCTGTTTCTACAAATTTAATACCCTATGTCATCAGGGATGAGTTTGCATTTTTAGAAGTAGTTGAGGTGAATGAAGTTGGTGCCTTTGTCGATTGGGGACTAGAAAAGCATTTATTAGTACCGTTTAGGGAACAACGCATTGAAATGCAGGCTGGTAGAAAATATGTCGTTCACTGTCATTTAGATGAAAAGAGCTTTAGACTAGTAGGTTCCAACAAGCTTGATAAGTTTTTGAATAATGAAAATATTGATTTTGATGTTAATGATGAGGTAGACGTTTTAGTGAGTCGAAAAACAGAATTGGGCTGGGAAGTGGTTATTGAAAACAAGTATAAAGGACTAATTTTTTTTAGTGATGTTTTTAAACCGATTACAATTGGTGATCGGTTAAAAGGTTTTATCAAGGCAGTGCGGGCAGATAAAAAGATTGATGTGGCTTTACAACCGTTAGGTAATAAAATGCTAGATCCCACGGCAGACTTAATATATGAGGTACTTTTATCAGAGAAGGGCTTTTTGCCACTAAATGATAAATCTTCACCAGAAGCCATAAAGCAAAAATTTCATATCAGTAAAAAGGCCTTTAAAAAGGGTATTGGAGTATTGTATAGAAACAGAAAGATCTTGTTGAAAGAAGACGGCATTCATTTAATTGTTGAAAGCTAAAAATATACTTTATTCAAGTAATATTTATTTTAAACCAAACTAAGTTTTTTTCTTAACTCAAAACTTTTACTTTTGCAATGTCCCATTTTTAACTTACTGATTGTTATTTATTTAAGCAAAGGAGTTACTAATTTTAGAATTTGAAGCGATATGCCTTTTATAGAAGAGAATGATTTGTTGGATTTACATAAGGATGTTGAAAAATCTCAAATCATAAATGAGCGTTTACTTGATCAGATCAAGTACAAGAATAAAGATCTCAAAAAAATAAAGATCCAGAGAAACGTGTTCATGGGAATTACTGTGCTTTTTCTAGCATGGACCTTAGGTGTGACAATGTATAATGCCGGGGCTATAAATTCAAGATCTAACCAAAATAATCTGCTAGTTTCTATAGATAGTCTTGAAGCAATTAAGGGAAGGATTGATAATCTTAAGATTCAAAACGAAGAATTGAGTTTGGTCAAAGAGTTTTATTTGGCAAAGGAGTTTTTAGAAAAAGAAACGATTTACTCCGTGCAGGTAAAATCATTCGTTGAAAATAATGTGACTTTAGCTTCTGAGGCTTTAACCAATACCTTGTTTGTAAAGACCAATCCGTTTTATGCCTATTCCTTGGGGAATTTTGAAACGCTTGAGGAAGCACAAACCTTTAGAAAGCAATTGGTTAATATTGGTTTTTCAGATGCCTTTGTTGCTTCTTATAAAGACGGTAAGCGAATCAAAATAGAAGCCGCAAACTAATTAGCTTTCATTGAACAAATTTAGAGCATGGCTAAATGCGGCCAGATTGCGAACACTTCCTTTATCGGTATCCGGTATTTTAGTAGGTACTGCGTTGGCCAATTTAGAATATATTGAAAACCGCCAGCTTTTACTGTTATCACTTTTAACCACGATTGCTTTTCAAATAACCTCAAACTTTGCCAATGACTACGGTGATGGTGTAAAGGGCACGGATTCCAGTGATCGAATAGGACCCAAAAGGGCATTACAAAGCGGAATACTGACCAAATCAGAATTATTTAGGGGTATTGTGATTACCTGTTTAATAAGTTTAGGCCTTACTATCGTTTTGGTCTATAAGGCGTTTGGTTTGGAAAGACTTCCCTACATTTTAGTTTTTTTGATTTTAGGATTGTTTAGTATTTGGGCAGCCTTAAAATATACCATGGGGAAATCTCCGTATGGATATCAAGGTCTTGGTGATGTATTCGTGTTTTTATTTTTCGGTATAGTAGCTGTTTTAGGAAGCAAATTTTTATATACATACGCCCTTAATTTTTGGGATAGCTTGCCGGCAATTGGTATCGGACTCTTATGCGTTGGTGTACTTAACTTAAATAACCTTAGGGATGTCGTTTCTGATAAAAATCACAACAAAAATACCTTAGTGGTAAAAATGGGATTTGATAGGGGTAAGAAATACCACTATAGCCTTCTTATTGTAGCGTTCCTTTGTTTTTTAAGTTATACTATTATAGTTTTTAAAAATTGGGTTGGCGTGATATATATGGCAATGTTCCTTCCCGTAATAGCACATCTTTTTATAGTGGTCAAAACAAAAAGTCCTGAACGATTAGATCCTGAGCTTAAAAAACTAGCCTTAAGTACTTTTGCAATCGCACTATGCTTTTATCTAACAATTAATTATTTTTTGTAGCTTTACTGTTAAAATTATTTAAAACCAGCTCTATTTTGGAACACCCCATTAAGATTCTCATTGTTGAGGACAACGTCATCATAGCTGATGATATGCAGTCCATGTTGGAAGAAATCGGTTACGAAGTGGTTGACAACGTAATTGTTTATGAGCAGGCCGTTGAGGTCTTAAAAAACAATCATGTTGATTTGGTATTAATTGATATCATTTTAGCTTCTGACAAAACCGGAATTGATTTAGGTAAGCATATTAGAGACGCTTATAACATTCCCTTCATATTTGTAACGTCAAACTCGGATAAGGCAACTGTAGAAAATGCTAAAACAGTGAAGCCAGATGGATATTTGGTGAAACCTTTTGAAC
>CAYGUO010000040.1:13363-20175 GCA_964353095.1 uncultured Flavobacteriaceae bacterium
ATTTATATACATCCATAGAAATTGCCCTTTCTAACTTTAATTACGCTAGAAAAGCCGATAGTAAAGAAATAGCGGGGAATGAGGGAGATAGCTTTATGTCAAACTCGGTGTTGAAAGACTCTATTTTTGTTAAAAAGCAACACCTATATTATCGAATCCAATTTGGAGATATCCAATTTATAAAGGCGGATAACGTATATCTAGAAGTTAATACGGTGGACAAAAAGTTCTTGGTAAGGTCACCACTTAAAGATTACCTAGAAAAACTACCTAAGAACAAATTTTATAGAGCGCATAAGTCATATATAGTGAATGTAGACCATATTGATGCAATCAATTCAAAAGATATCATGATCAATAACACTTTGATTCCTATTTCTAAAGATTTTAAAGAGTTCATTATTTCTTCGATGAATTCCTAAACTAAGAAAGGCTAAAATATTGACCCGCTAACGCGGGTTTTTTTGTTTACGGATACTTCTGATTCAAGGTTGAAATGCAATAGCAACTCTATGAAATGCTTAAAACATCGATAAAATGTATTTTGGTATAGCTACAGTGGCATTTCACAACAAAAAAAGAGACTTTCACAACAAAATTCCCAAACCAGATTCTATTCAATTTATTTTTGACTGTGAAAGAAAATAAGACCCCAAATCTTACATTCTAAATAGTGTTGTAAAAAAGGCTGTGTATTTGAATATGCAGTCTTTTTTAGTATTCAGATTTCATCTTTTTTAAAGGTTGAATATCAGTATGTTAACTAATTTTAAGGTTTTTCACAACGAAGTGGTAGGGCTTGACAACAAAATTTTCAAAAGCAAGCTAATGCAAGGTAAATTTAGATTAAAGTATAACTTGGTATAGCAGTCACCTTAAAGTAAATTGCTATCAGAGCGAAAATTAAATGTCAAAGAAGATTAAACGTATTTTAGTATCCTTTTTCCTCCTGGTATTACCGGCCGTGGTTTTGGCACAATCAATTGACACGCTCAAAACGGATAAGTTAAAAGAATTTCAAGAAAAGCTTAATTCTCAAGAAAAACTTCAATTTTTTTATGATACTGAAAAACGCTATTTGGAAGATTCCGCATATGACTGGTTAGAAGTAGTCAATGTATATCTTGATAGTTCTGAGAAAACAAGAGATTCTTTATCCATCTATTCATATAAATTAATGCAAGCCCAGTTGTATCATGATATTGGTGACCATGATAAAAGTATAGCCATTGCAAAAGAAGCGTATTTAAAAAGAGATACTTTAAATACTGAAATCACTGCGTTGATTCTAAATCTTTTAGATGATAATTATGGTAAGCTTCAAATGTATGATAAGCAGATAGAAACCAGGGAAGCAAAAAAGAATATTGGTATTACAGATGGTGTGGCATTTTATGATATTTATGCAAATATGGGCTTGTATAGGCAAGCCATGAAGCAATATATTCTAGCAGTAAAGCCTTCCATAGCCGATAATGACCACTTAGCCTTGGCAAAACACCACAATATAGTAGGTAATTATTTAAGGCTCGATAAATCAGCTGCAACTGCAATAACCGAATACAATAAAGCCAATGGTTTTTTAGAGGTCTTTGTTAATGATATAATAAGTAAGCAAAAGACAGTAAACGAGACTTTAGAGGCAAGTTTTTTAAAGGCCGAAATTGATGGAAATATTGGTAAGTGCCATGTAATGCTGAAAACTTATATTGAGGCAATACCCTATCTAAAAAGTAGCATTGAAGTACTTACAAGCTATAAAAACGGGAAGTTTAAAGAACAGATAATTGACAACAAGTTAAATCTAGCGGAAGCCCACCTTCAATTGGATAATACCAAAACAGCCAAAAGGCTACTTGAAGGTGATGATGATGAAATCACGGTACAGCAACGAATGAAGAAAAATCGTTTGTTGGCATTTTACTATGATAAAATTGAAAATTTTAAAAGCGCTTCGCAGTATTACAAGCGTAATGAGCGTATTGGTGATTCCATCAAAGCAAATGAACTCTCTATTTTAAAGCAGCAATTGGTTGCTATTGTGGGCACTTCAGATTTAGAAAACTCTAGAAAACTAATCAATGAGCAAAAGCTAGCTAATGAAAAGTTTAGGACTGAAATTCAGGCCAAAGATGAGCGTATCTTTTTGGTCTATATTTCATTGGTTTTTATTCTTTTAGGTTTTGCGGGCCTAGTATATGCCTATTTAAAAAGTATTAAAAACCAAAGGTTGATTGCAGAGCAAAAACACATTATAGAGAATTCTTTAAAAGAAAAGGAATCCTTATTAAAAGAGATTCATCATAGAGTTAAAAACAACCTTCAAATGGTTTCAAGTTTATTAAGTCTGCAAACCAGAAATACTAAAAGTAAAGCAGCCATTATTGCTTTGGAAGAAGGAAAGAGTAGGGTAAAGGCAATGGCACTTATTCATCAAAAACTATATCAAAATGATGATCTTTCATTTATTGAAATGCAGGGTTACATTGAAAGCTTGATCAATAGCGTACAGTCCGTTTATAAAAAAGGAGGGCATAATATTTCAATTACCGTAGATGCAGAGGGTACTGAGTTAGATATTGACCGTGCTATACCATTTGGCCTTATTTTAAATGAATTGGTGTCCAATACGTTTAAGTATGCTTTTCCTGAAGATGACGAAAACGGAAAAATTTACATTCATCTTAGAAAAAACGGTGAAGGTGGTTATTTCGAATATTCAGATAATGGCATCGGGCTTCCTGAAGATACGGATGAACGAACCAATTCATCTATGGGGTTGCGTTTAATGAATAGATTGGTAAATCAACTGCAATCTAAACTGAATATTGATAAATCAACGGATGGGGTACGCTTTTGGTTTAATTTTAAATAATACAAATTAACGAACCTCACTTTTTAGAACCAATCGGTGCAGGAGTTTTGGAAATAAGCGTTTTACATAGATTCCTTTCACCTCTTTACCACCTATATAGGCTTCAAATTTTTTCTGCTCAATAGCTTTTATCATTTTTTCACAAAAAAACGGCGTGGGTAAGCCTTTTGCTGTTGCAGTATCATTGGAATTTTGGGCACTGCCATTTGCGGTAAAAGAACTTCGGGCAATATTGGTTTGAACAAAGCCAGGGCAGATTAAGGTTACATTAATATTATCTGTATCATGTTCCATCCGTAGGGCATCAAAAAAACCATGCAAAGCATGTTTAGCGCCGCAATACCCTGAACGATAGGGAGACGAGAATTTCCCCATTAAGCTAGTTACCGTTACAAAATGACCTGCTTGTTGTTTTATGAAAAAGGGTAATAAGGCTTTACTTAAAGCTACGGTTCCTAAATAATCAATATCCATAATAGCTTTGAAAACCTTAAAATCGGTTTCTGCAATTAAAGACCGTTGACTGACCCCCGCATTATTGATGAGCATATCAACTTTACCAAAGTAAGTATTGGCTTCTTCTGCATAATATTCCGCTTTGTCAAATTCAAGAATATCAAAGGGTAAAATCCTCACTAAATCTTTATGCCTGCATTTTGCTTTAACTTTTTCAAGTACTTCTCCACGTCTGGCAGAAAGGATAAGTTTTGCTTTCCGTTCACTTAATTGATAAGCAAGTTCCTCCCCAATTCCAGAAGAGGCTCCTGTAATCCAAATTACGTTGTTATCCCATTTGTCCATTTTGATGATTTTAAGCATAAAATATAGTTAATTTTGCTATGCATGAAGGCATCCTATAAAAAGTATATTCTTGATTTTAAAAAACCTAGCGGAACCTCACGCGGGGTACTAACCCAAAAAGAAACTTGGTTCATTATAATTCAAGACAATAATGGGTTTGGTATTGGTGAATGCGGAATACTTAGGGGCTTAAGTATTGATGATAGAGATGATTATGAAGAAAAGATAAAATGGGCTTGTGCCAATGTTGGTCTAGGCTTGAATGCATTATGTACTAAGCTCATTGAATTTCCCTCCATTCAATTTGGATTGGAGCAGGCCTTTGCCTCTTTTCAGGCAGTAAACAGTTTTGAGTTGTTCCCTTCAGATTTTACGTGTAAAGAAGCTCCGATAGCGATTAACGGATTGATATGGATGGGTGATGAAGCGTTTATGCTCGACCAGATTGATGAAAAGTTGGAAGGTGGTTTCAATTGTATTAAAATGAAGATCGGTGCAATTGATTTTAATAAGGAGCTACAGTTGTTGGCTGCGATACGAAAACGATTTACTAGAGAACAAATTGAACTCAGGGTAGATGCCAATGGGGCGTTTGCTTTAGAAAATGCTTTTGAAAAATTAAAGATTTTAGCTGATTTTGAGTTGCATTCCATAGAACAGCCAATACCACCGAAAAATTGGGAAGCAATGGCTGATTTATGCGATAAAACCCCATTGCCCATTGCGTTGGACGAAGAATTGATCGGTGTTTTTGAAGTGACGGAAAAACGAAGATTACTACAAACCATTAAGCCACAGTACCTTATCTTAAAACCTAGTTTAGTAGGCGGGTATCGAGGTAGCGAAGAATGGATTCAATTGGCCGAGGAACTTCATATTGATTGGTGGGTTACGAGTGCATTGGAAAGTAATATCGGGTTGAATGCTATTGCGCAATGGAGCTATACTTTAAACAACACGATGCCACAAGGTTTAGGTACCGGAGGTTTATTTACCAATAACTTTGAATGTCCCTTACACGTAAAGGCGGGTCAATTGTTTTATAGAAATGGGTTATCTTGGCAGGCGAATTTAATAGAAAAATTATGTTTATAGAGCAGGGGTATAAAGGGAATATTGGGGTTTGGAAATTTTTTGTAATTCCTATTGGATTCATTGCTTTTATGGTCTTAAACTATGTGGCTACCTTGATGTCACCGGTGAATGTAGAAGATGCCATGGGGCAAATGATCGAACAGTTTGGTTCGCATTTAGTCTTGATTATCTTGTTGGCACCGCTAGCTGTTGGGCTTTTTGTTGTTTTAGGATGGACACTTTTAGTACACCCTCAATCTATTACCGCGCAGACTACTTCTAGAAAGAAAATTGACTGGAAACGGGTTTTATACGCTTTTGGTCTTTGGGGTGCTATAACCGTTGCTTTTACGCTGATAGATATTTATACCTCACCGGATGACTACGTTTTTAATTTTGACCTTACTAGGTTTTTACTTCTAGCGGTAATCGCTATAATTTTGATTCCTTTACAAACCAGTTTTGAAGAGTATCTTTTTAGAGGTCATATGATGCAAGGCTTAGGAATTCTGGCTAAAAATCGTTGGGTTCCATTAGTGGTCACTTCGGTTTTATTTGGCTTAATGCATATTGCAAATCCTGAAGTAGGAAAACTCGGTTATGGCATTATGGTGTATTATATAGGTACTGGATTCTTTTTAGGTATTATGACCCTTATGGACGAGGGTTTAGAATTGGCCCTTGGGTTTCACGCAGCCAATAATTTAATTACTGCTTTGTTGGTCACTGCTGATTGGACTGCCTTTCAAACAGATTCTATTTATAAGGATATTTCTGAACCTCAGTTGGGTTGGGATGTGCTAATACCAGTATTCGTCGTCTTTCCGATTTTGCTATTCATTTTTTCAAAAAAGTATAAATGGAACAATTGGAAAGAACGCCTTTTTGGTAAAGTGATGTCAAAAGAAGAATTTTTAGTCCTTGAGAATGCAGATACATCCGAGGTTCAAGTTTAACGGACATTTTTTTTCCAAGCAAGAGCTTTTAGAAGTTGCTTATAGCCTAATCAAAGAAGGTGAGGGTTATGAAATTGCCATTGGTGATTTCTTAATCGATTGGTTAACTCCTACCGACACAATAAGGGTTTCAACTTCAGGTTCTACAGGTACACCAAAATTAATGATTTTGCAAAAGCAAAACATGGTGAATTCTGCCTTGGCAACAGGTGATTTTTTTGGTTTACAGGCCGGCGATACCAGTTTACTTTGTTTATCCGCAGCGTTCATTGCAGGAAAAATGATGCTAGTTAGGGCTATGGTATTGGGTCTTGAAATAGAAATTGCACCACCAATTTCTAACCCCTTAAGCAATAGTCCTAAAAATTATGATTTTGTTGCCATGGTGCCCTTACAGGTGAGTAGTTCCATACAAGACTTAAACCAAATTAAAACCTTGATTATTGGAGGTGCACCAGTTTCCAATATGCTAGAATCAAGCTTGCAATCGGTTTCCACAAAGTGTTTTGAAACGTATGGAATGACAGAAACAATTACGCATGTAGCTGTTAGGGCCTTATCCAATAAAAAAACGCTTGCTTCACCAATGGGCAAAAATAGCTTTGAAGCCCTACCAAATGTCAGTTTTTCAAAGGACGATAGAGGTTGTTTGATAATTAATGCCCCAAAGGTTTCTGATACGCCCATAGTCACTAACGATTTGGTAAATCTTTTATCGGAAACGACCTTTGAATGGCTTGGCAGGTATGACAATATTATAAACTCTGGGGGAATTAAATTGATTCCTGAACAAATAGAGGCTAAACTAAAAGGTCTGCTCGATTGCCGATTTTTCATTGCTGGCGTTCCCGATGAAACATTAGGACAAAAAGTTGCACTAGTCCTTGAAGGCACTCAAAATCCCTCCGAAATAAAATCATTCATTGACCGTTCAGGAGTACTTTCCAAATATGAAATTCCCAAAGCGTTATTTGTTGTTTCTAAGTTTTCTGAAACGAAGAGTGGTAAGGTGTATCGAACAAAAATCTTGTCAGGTATATTGAAATAATTTTAAAAGTGCCTTCGGGCACTTTTTTTATACCTGTGAATTGGGTATTTTCAAAGCA
>CAYGUO010000041.1:0-19895 GCA_964353095.1 uncultured Flavobacteriaceae bacterium
CGCCTGTGTAGATCATTTTTTAAATGGGGATATCACCGGATTATTTGGTCATGTAAAGCAACTTTCACATGTGGTTCTTGATAATTTCAAACCTATGATACCGAAACAATTTCATGAGCTGTGGAAGAAAGGTATTGAAACCAACGACTACTACTTAAAACTTTGTGGTTCTGGTGGTGGAGGATATATTCTAGGTTTTACGGAAGATATTGAAAAGGCAAAAACTTCTCTAAAAGGACATCAATTAGAAGTAGTCTACAACTTCTAAAAATCGCCACATGCTTACTCGAAAAAATAAGCTCCTTCTTTACAAGTTGTTGAGTCTGTTTTCAGTTGTTCGAGGTTATAATATTCTAATGATAACCTTGGCGCAGTACTTGGCTTCTATCTATATACTTTCTCCGGATTTACCGCTACGAGAAGTTATTTTTGACGTGAACCTTTTTTTGATTGTAACGGCATCGGCATTAGTGATTGCGGCTGGGTATATTATCAATAATTTTTATGATGCTGAGAAAGACCTCATCAATAAACCAACAAAAAGTATGCTTGATCGTTTGGTGAGCCAACGGTTTAAACTGACGACTTATTTTGTACTTAATTTTTTAGCCGTGTTCGCTGCTAGTTACATCTCTTTTAGAGCGGTATTGTTTTTTTCGGCCTATATATTCGGTATTTGGTTATACTCCCATAAACTCAAAAGAATACCCTTGGTGGGCAATTTGGTTTCAGCAATGCTGGCTATTGCACCATTTTTTGTGGTATTTGTGTACTATAAAAATTTTGAAACGGTAATTTTTGTGCATGCCCTGTTTTTGTTTCTGCTCATTTTAGTACGTGAAATGATTAAAGATTTAGAAAATATGGCCGGTGATTTGGCACAGAATTATAAAACGATTCCACTGCTCTACGGTGCTAAGGTGTCTAAAGGTTTGATTACGCTTCTAGTTGTTTTAACCGCGATTCCCGGGTACTTGCTCATTACTGTTTTTGATGTAGGCTATATGTACATCTATTTTAGCGGAGTACTTCTTTTATTACTTTTATTTTTAATGTTACTATGGGCTTCGAAAGGGAAAATACATTACATCTGGCTTCACAATATTTTAAAGTTCATTATCATAGTAGGAGTGTTTAGTATCTTGTTGATTGATGTGGATTTAGTGCTACATCGAATTTTATAAGTTATAGAAACGAGACATATTGAGGAAAAGAGTTGGCTTCACAAGCATTGGTAAATGATAAAAGTAACGATAAGAATACCTAAGAAATGGAAAATTTATTGAATGTTGCCTTAGCGCAAATAGCTCCGGTTTGGTTGGATAAAAAAGCCACGATGGCAAAAATTGAGCGGTCAATTTCTGAAGCTGCGGCAAACGATAGCGAACTTATTGTTTTTGGAGAGGCCTTATTGCCCGGGTATCCTTTTTGGTTGGCGTTAACCGGTGGTGCAGAATGGAATACCAAAGTAAACAAAGAACTGCATGCGGAATACGTTCGAAATTCCATTCAAATTGAAGCTGGAGAATTAGATGGTATTTGCCAATTGGCAAAAGAACATGCTATAGCTGTTTATTTAGGAATTATGGAGCGCGCAAAGGATCGTGGCGGGCACAGTATATATGCATCATTAGTTTATATTGACCAGCAGGGCGAAATTAAATCGGTACACCGAAAGCTACAACCTACTTACGATGAACGCTTGACTTGGGCACCAGGTGATGGACATGGGCTTCAAGTACATCAGTTAAAACAATTTACAGTAGGCGGTTTGAACTGTTGGGAAAACTGGATGCCCTTACCTAGGGCAGCACTTTATGGCCAAGGTGAAAATTTGCATGTAGCGGTTTGGCCCGGTAGTGACCATAATACTAAAGACATTACTCGTTTTATTGCGCGAGAATCACGTAGTTATGTGATATCGGTGTCCTCAATGATGATGAAATCTGATTTTCCCGAAAATACAATACATTATGATAAGATAATGGCAAAAGCCCCTGATGTTTTGGCCAATGGAGGGTCTTGTATTGCAGGCCCTGATGGGGAATGGTTGGTAGCTCCAATTATAGGTAAAGAAGGGTTGTTTTACCATACCTTGGATTTCAACCGTGTTTATGAGGAACGTCAAAACTTTGACCCTGTAGGTCATTATTCAAGACCTGATGTGACAAAACTTACGGTAAATCGGGAACGACAATCAACCGTTGATTTTGAGGATTAATCTTCCCCACTACCATCTAAAAGCTCATACCCCTGTTTAATCCCCTTTTCCATTGGCGGTACCCCACGTTCCATCCACATGGGTTTAGGTTCACCTTTTAAATAATGGTCAAAAAACTGTGCCATACGAATGCTGAAGTCGGTACGGTTTTGATATTTTAAGGGCCAATGCGGTTCGCCATTATAGTTTAAGAACCAAGAGGGTTTGCCCAATCTACGTAAACTCACAAAGAATTCGATACCCTGATACCAAGGCACATGACCATCAGCATCATTATGCATAATCAATAAAGGAGTATTGATTTTATCAATGTTGAAAATAGGGGAGTTTTCAATGTATCGCGCAGGGTATTCCCATGGGGTGCCACCAATTCTACTTTGCGTATGTTCGTATTGAAACTGTCTGCTTAAGCCTGTCCACCACCGAATACCGCCATAGGCGCTTATCATGTTCGGCACAGGTGCCCCAGCTTCCGCGGCTTTAAAAATATCGGTTTTAGTGACCAAATAAGCAATTTGGTAACCACCCCAGCTATGGCCTTGAACACCAATATTATCTTTGTCTATAAACCCTTTTTCGATCAGTGAGGTTACCCCGGGAATCACACAGTTGTATGCACTTTCACCAGGATACCCAATGCGATACTCCACATCAGGATTGAAAATCACATAACCGCGACTCGTAAAAAAACTATAATTGATAGTGGAACGTTCAGGTTTTGGATAACGGTGTCTATGAATACCATCTGAGCTGCGCTCGTAAAAATTGACCAATAGCGGATATTTTTTATTGGGGTCAAAATTCTCAGGTTTTACAAGCATTCCTGTTAAGGCTTTTCCATCCAAAGAGGTCCAATTAACCAATTCAATGGTGCCCCAGTTATAATCGACCTGTTGTGGATTGGCATCACTGAGTTGAACATCTTTCTTAAAGCTGCGGTCAGTCAATCGCAGGTCAGGAAAGTCTTTAAAAGATTCCCTAGAGTAGATTAACGCATTATCCAGTTTTGCTTTGTGAAGGTTTGAATAACGATAAGGCCCCTCAATTAATTGTTTTACCGCATTTTTTTTAGGATTCAGCTCTGCAAATCCTGCAGCTTTGGTAGTTTCATTAAAGGTGCTTAAAAGCCACTTTTCGTTGGGGTCTAAATATTTTTTATCTTCATCAAGATTGCGATAGCGATAGACTGTTTTTGTAGCCCTTCCGTTGGTCAATTTGGTGCTTTCCCCAGACTCAGGATCAAATTTCCAAAGGTCATAACGGTCATAAATAATTACTTCTTTATCATCTTTTGTCCACCCTGCCGAACCATAGGCTCTAGGAAAGTTTGGAGAGTCGTTTCGTTCATCATAAAAAACCTTGTTTTTAGTGAGTTGAAGTTTTTTACCATTGTTTAGATTATACGAAAACCAAGTACTGTCAACACGATTATAGCCATACCCATAACTTGCTTTAGGGCTTAATCGCATTCGGGGTACTTCCTTCAGTGCTAACTGAGTTTCCCCTGTGGTTGTATTGATGACCAGATAATCATAAGTTCTTCTACCGGTCCATTGGCTGGGCAGTTCGTAAGGGATGCTGGTGTTCACTAAAGCATATTTAGCATTGCCTTCATCGCCAAGTTCGGTATTCATATACGTAGCGTTCGCCAAAGGAACTACCTTCTTATTTTTTAACTGCATTGCTGCTGTAAATGATTGTATCGTATCATTTTTAAGCTGTAATTCTTGCACCGTGTACAGTTTAGGTTCATCGTAGGTCCATACTTCAACATTCACAATTTCTTCATCGAGTAATGATGTGTCTTTTTCGATAGGGGGTTTTGCCAAACCAAAAAACAATTTTGTTTCATCTTTTGAAAACTGTACATCCCCATATTTGGAAACGATATAATCTTGTGGCGAGGTAGTGTTATCAACTAATTTTTCTGCTGTGGTTTGTCCTTCTTGCCATAAATAGAGTTGGTTAGGCCGCAGTTGTACTTTTGTGGTGTCGGTATCTGCAACAAAACCCAAGCGTTTTCCAGATTCACTAAAGTTTAACTGAAAGTACTTCGCTTTTTTGGCGTCATGAAGGGTAGTGGTCTCCATGGTTTCCAAGTATTTGACGAAAACGCCTGTGTTGGCATCTTTGTCCGCTCCCGTTGTGGTGTAAGCCAACCATTTTCCTTCTTTGGCAAAGGTATAATCCGTAACGAATTTTAAGGTATCCTCTTTTTTGGTCAGTAAGTTGTGCAAAACCAAATGATAGCCATTATCCTTACCTACTTTTTTAGGTTTGTCTTTTTTCTTTTCGGTTGTTGCCGTTGAATCTTGTTCCTCTTTTTCTTTCTTTTCCTTTTTGATTTCCTCTAGCTGATAAGCAATATAACCAGACCATTTTTCAGGCATTTTATAAGACTTTATATGTCCTATTTTACTCAGTGTATTATCCTTTAGATTAAAAATACCCAGAGAGTCTTTGGGCAGTTTGTCTTTCTTTACTTTTCGCTTTTTCATGGCTATGACACTATCTTTCCATGCTTTTATAGTAAAAAGGGCGTATTGCGAATCATAGGTAAAGTGACCCTTTTCTCCTCGGGCATATTCTAAAACAAAATTGCCATTATCATCTTGTATTTTTAAGAAATTATCTTTTTCTCCTCTCTCAAGGCTGTACATTACATGACTACCGTCAGGCGCAATTTTTTCATCTTGAACAGTTTGCCAGATATTATAATCATCATGGTCAAGAATCTTTTTTTGCGCAAATGCGCTATAAGTAAAGGCGATGCATAAAAGCAGAACGTAATTTTTCATTTTGTTGGTGTAATTAGTCCTCATAAATATAAGACAAGATTTCTCATATTCACACGATAATCTCGATTTGCGCCTGACTCCCTTCAGGCAAGTGTCCCCAAGGTTATTTACTACTCAAATTAGGTGGCTTGGTGAATAGCAATCACTAACTTTGCAAAAAATAAATGACTGATGGCGAAATCAGACTATAAGGGTAATCGTAAACCCAGTTCCGATAACAATAAAAACAGACCCACCGGCGGTGTTTTTAAAAAAAAGAAGGATTTTTCAAAAAGTGTTCCACCCAATAAAAGAAAAGCACCTCCAAAGACCAATACCAATCCTGATGAAATTCGGTTGAACAAGTTCATTGCCAATGCCGGCGTTTGTTCTAGAAGGGAGGCCGATACTTATATAGCAGCAGGTAGTGTCACGGTAAATGGTAAAGTGGTTTCAGAAATGGGTTATAAAGTCAAGCGAACTGATGATGTGCGTTATGATGGAAGACGACTAAATCCGGAGAAAAAAGAATACGTACTATTGAATAAACCCAAAGGATTTATTACCACAACAAATGATGAACGGGGCAGACGAACCGTGATGGAGCTCGTTTCTGGTTCATCAAACAATAGGTTGTTTCCTGTTGGGCGGTTGGATAGAAATACAACGGGACTATTGTTGTTTACCAATGATGGAGATATGACCAAAAAGTTAACCCATCCTACTTTTGGTGTGCGTAAAATTTACCATGTGGTATTGGATAAAAATGTGACCTTAGGCGACCTTAAAAAGATTCAAGCAGGTCTTGAATTGGAAGATGGCCCAGTTCAGGTAGATGAGGTTTCATACATTAGTGGTACCACTAAAAAAGAGATTGGTGTTGAGATTCATTCGGGTCGCAATCGGGTGGTGCGCCGTATTTTTGAACATTTAGAGTATAACGTGGTAAAGCTAGATCGTGTTGTTTTTGCTGGCTTGACCAAAAAAGATTTACCCCGAGGGCATTGGCGTAACCTTACACCTCAAGAGGTGATCAATTTGGGGATGATAAAGTAGTTTTCTAAATGTAACATTGGATTCTGTTTAGCATAGCGCTAGGTTAATTTCCACTATAGGCCAAAGAGGCCTGAAGTTACCTATTCCCGTACCCATTACCCCCACGATAGCTAAGAACGATACCATGTGTGTTTCCGATGGGTGCATCACCCCCGGTTTGCGAGTAATTATATAATGCCCTAAAGTTTTTGAAGAGGTAAAAACCTGCTACAAAGTTAAGGGAATTGCTACTGCGATAACCCGCCCCTACTTCAAAGGCATTTTTAAAGTTAACGGCAAGGTTGACGTCTACTTGAAAGGGTGCCCCGTTTTCATATTTGAACAACATACTTGGTTTCAAAATGAAATCAGGGTCATATTTACTGCTCGCAAAATGATATCCTGTATAGGCATAAACCGGTCTTGATAAATTAAGATTGTCTTGGTTTGAAAAAGTATCGCCTAAAACATTTGGCATAGAAGCCCCTGCAAAGAAATTGCCCTGACCAAACAAGATGCCTACGCCAGCAGCGGGCAGGGTAGCGTCAATATTTTCGGCAAAGTTGGGGTCGTCTTGCAGGCCTAATTGTAAAAGGTCTTCGTTATACAACAAAGCCCCTGCGGTAATACCGAATGATACAAAAGAGCGGTCATAGATTTTATAATAGGGGTATGCATTGTCATTGAGGTATATTTTATACGAATAGGCTGCAAAAATCTGTGTTGCCGAGGTAACACCAATTTCATCGTTGATGATCCCTGCTCCTAATCCCATTTTTCCTTCGTTCAATCTAGTGTTGAAGGTGAACGCAATGTTTTTTGGAGTACCGGCAAATTCATTGTTAAGTCCTGAATTGCTCAGTGTTGCCTCGGCACCATTCTCCACACCGGCATAGGCTGCGTTGATAAGAAACGGATTGTAATTGTATTCCGTAAATACAGGTGTTTGCTGTGCGTTTGTGGCTAATGGCCATCCTAGAAAAACTAGGATAATTACCAAATGGTAGGTGTACTTTTTCATGCTTATCTTTTTAGCACCAAATAGCCTTTGGTCTGTTTTAGGTTGTTGTCTTCTGGTAAAATGAGTTGAAAGAAATAAGTTCCCTCTGGTAATTGGCCAGCTCCAAAGCCTGTGAGTTGGTTGGCCTCGCCCCTAAAGACATTATTGGTATTGTCATACCCGTCTATTTGAAAGACCATATCTCCCCATCTGTTGTAGATGACGACCGTATTTTGAGGATAATTTTCGATTCCCTCAATGGTCCAGAACTCATTGATACCATCACCATCAGGTGAGAACCCATAAAGAGATTCTACCTGCGTTTGCGCAATGGTTGTAAATGAATGCTCTTGACAATCTACTGCGGTACCATTAGGATTATAGGGCAGTACGGATACAAAAATTTGTTGGTCAAAGGGCAAGGCTACAGGTAGTTCGTAAGAAAGTGCAAGTCCTAGATCTTCATTATCAATGATATCGGTCCCGCCTGGTGTTGTTCCAATACGAATGGTGTATCCCTCGATGTCCCCTATGGCGTTCCATGTAATGGTTGTACCCACAGGAACATCAATACTTCCATTTTCAGGTGAATTGATAGTGGTACAAGGCGGTGTGTTTGGCCCTAGGGTTTCTGTAATAAAACTTTCTTCTTCACAGAATTCTGCATTTCCCGTATCGTTATAGGGTACTATAGCGACGAATATCTCTGTATTTTCAGGCAGTTCTGTCTGTAAGTTAAAAGAGGTGTTATTACCAATATCTTCATTGTTTAAAATGTCTCCCAGACCAGATGCAGTGCCTACGGTCAAACGATACCCACTGGCATTATCCGCTGCATTCCAGCTCAGAACCGTATTTACAGCAACATCAATATCCAAGTTAAGCGGGGTTAGCAGGTTGGTACAGGCCGGTACCATGGGCTCGGTTACGGTTGTAAAATTTTGTTCAGCACATCCAACGGCATCTCCAAAGTTATTGTAAGGCACAATAGTTATAAATATTTGTTGTTCAAAAGGCAGGTCATTTGGTAAAACATAAGTAAGCAAATTGCCTACGTCTTCATTGTCCAGTATATCGGTGCCACCGGAGGTTGTCCCAACCGTTAATCGGTATCCATTCGCTCCAGAAACTGCATCCCATGTTATATCAGAGGAAACCGATACTGCAGTAGCATTTAGTAATGCTGCACTTAAGCTAGTACAATCGGGAAAGTCTAAATTTGCCATTCCTGTTGTAAATTGATCATCTCCGCACACAAGAGACTCACCGTCCGAATTATAAGAAAAGATGGTAACAAATACTCTTGTATTTTCTGGTAAGTCAATGGGAGGATTAAAAGTAGTGGAGTCGCCAACATCAGTTGTAATTAGGATATCATCCAGACCTGTAGCGGTTCCTATAGCGACCGTATATCTCACGGCATTGGATGCTGCGTTCCAAGTTAAATCAGTATCAACGGGAACATTCATAGCATCAAAAACAGGTGTTATAAGATTGGAGCATCCAGGTTGTGCGATTTCGGTAGTAAAACTTTCTTCTGAGCATCCAACAGCATCACCAACACTATTGTAAGGAATTATGGCAACGAATATTTCGGTGTTTTCAGGTAAGTCTGTTGGTAAATCAAATGTTGTTCCTATAACATCTTCATTATTTAAAATGTCATTGCCACCAGCGGTTGTGCCCACTGTTACAAAATAACCATCAGCATTGGTAATGGCTGTCCAAGTTAAATCTGTTGCAATCGAAACATCAGCACTTCCGTTCAATGGTGCGTTTAATGCGGTACAATTCGGAATGGTGGCAAGTGTTTCTGTGGTAAAACTTTCCTCGGTACACCCAGTTGCATTACCAACTCCGTTATACGGTGTGATCGTCACAAAGACTTCTGTGTTCTCAGGTAAATCCGCTGGTAAATCGAATGTAGTGTTGTTGCTCACATCAAAACTATCCAAGATATCGTTTCCGCCAGAGGTTGTTCCAGCGGTTAGGAAATACCCATCTGCATTGGGGATTGCCGTCCAGGTTAAATCTGTGGCTATGGATACGTTGGTTGCATTATTTAAAGGGGAAACTAGATTTGTACAGTTTGGAATGCTTGCCAAAGTTTCTGTCGTAAAGCTTTCTTCTACGCATCCTATGGCATCATCCAAGCTATTGAACGGGACAATGGTTACGAATATCTCCGTGTTTTCAGGTAGGTCTGTCGGGATATCGAACGTAGTAATGTTCCCTACAGTGGTAGTACTTAAAATATCCGTTCCACCAGACGTAGTTCCCATGGTAAATCTATATCCACTTGCATTTACCGCAGGCTCCCAACTTAAATCTGTTGAAATGGAAACATTTGTAGCACCATTTAAAGGAGCTATTAAATTGGTGCATCCGGGCATATCCATTAAGGTAAAAGTTTCTGAAGTACAACCCACTGCGCTACCGGATGCGTTATAGGGAACAAGGGTAACCGTTACTACCTCCCCTGGGTTAAAGTCAAATCCGAATCCATAACTAACTCCGCCTCCACCTCCAACTATATCGAGATTAGTGACATCATTTGCTCCACTTGTTGTGGTTACCGTTAAAAAATAACCATCTGCGTTGGGGACGGCATCCCATTCTAAAATAAAACCCGGTAAAACATCCATGCTTCCGTTTAAAGGAGTAGAAAGGTTAGTGCATGATGGAGGGTCATTTAAAGTTGAATTTCCTGTTCGGAAATTTTCTTCGGCACATCCGATGGCATCGCCAACATTATTGTACGGAATAATAGTTACATAATGGGTTCGGTTTTCTTGTAAGTCAGTAGGAAATGTGTATGAAGTTGTATTGTTTACATCCACATTATTAGCAATCTCAATACCTCCTTGGGTTATTCCCACAACTACTAAATACCCAGTAGCTCCATCAACTGGATTCCAGCTGATGCTCGTATCAATTAGTACATTCGTTGCGCCGTTTATTGGATTGTTCAATACCGTACAGTCAGGTGCTACAGGTATAAGTTCTGTTGTGAAACTCTCTTCGGAACAACCGGTAGCATTGCCTTCTTCATTATAGGGTATTATAGTTACAAAAATCTCAGTGTCTTCAGGAAGCTCAGTTGGTAAGTCAAAGTTTGTCGTATTGCCAGCATCTTCAAGATTTAAAATATCAGTACCACCTGAAGTTGTGCCTATATTTAAAAAATAACCGTCAGCATTTGCAACCGGATTCCATACTATATCTGTATCCACAGCAATTTCTGTTTCATTTGCTAATGGACTGGAAAGTTGTGTGCAATCGGGAACGGTCGCAGGGTTTGCAGAAATGGTAAAAGTTTCAGTTGGGCATCCTACTGCTGGTCCTTCGTCGTTAGTGGGAACAATAACTACAGAAACTGTGTCTCCGGCGGTCAAAACACCTACTGTAAACTCATATGAGGTTGTATTGACCGTTTCTGTGATTACGGTATTTGCCGGTTGTATGGTAATCGTTAATTCGTAATTCCGAGCAAATAAAGCGGGTTCCCAATTCAGATTGGTGTTTATTGGTACATCAACGGCCCCATTTAGTGGAGAACTAAGTGCTGTGCATTCTGGTATAGGGCAGTCTAAAACATCGTCTGTAAACGTCCAATTATAATTATCAATCATGGATTGTCGCTCTTCAAGAGCATCGCAATAGGGTAATCCTTCAGCTCCCAAATCAATTCCATTCATTGGGGTTTGCTCAGACCAAGCGATTATGGTATTATCATAGTTTTCTCTAATTAGTGCCGTGTTATCGAGCATATCTTCCATATCGGTAACACCACTAATATTCCAGTCACCAAGGTATTGGTTAAAGGTGGTTGCACCTTCTAGCATGCTTCGCATACTTACATTTCCTAAATTCCAATTATCCATGGTTTGGTTATAAGCGGTAGCATCTTCAAACATTGAATCCATTGTTGTTACACCACTTACCCGCCAGTTGTTTAAACTTTGATTAAAGGCTGTTGTGTTACGAAACATATTAGCCATTGTGTTTACGGCGCGCACGTTCCAAACATCTATATTAGTATTAAAGGCTGCTGCGTCCCAAAACATACCTTCCATCGTATTTACGGAAGCAACGTTCCAACTATTTAAAGGCTGGTTGAACGAAGTAGCCTCTTTGAACATTTCTTCCATAGTGGTTACAAAACTCACGTTCCAGGCGTCTATATTTTGATTAAATGAAGTTGCACCATTGAACATTTCGGCCATGTTCAGTGCTTCACCAGTGTTCCAAGTATTTAACGGGGTATTGAATAACAGCGCATTTTTGAACATTGCCTCAAAATTGGTAACGACGGAAATGTTCCAATTGTCTAAGCTCTGGTTAAATACCTCTGCGTCTTCAAACATCGATTCCATTAAAGTAACAGAACTTACATTCCATGTGTTAATAGGTTGGTCGAATAGAATTGCGTCTTCAAACATTTGGGTCATATTTGCTACAGCGCTTACGTTCCAATTATCTAAAGGTTGATTGAAGGACTGAGCACCCCTAAAAGTTCCGCTCATGTTTACAACTGAGTTTACGTCCCAACTGTTGAGAGGCTGATTAAAAACCGTTGCATAGCTAAACGTATACCTCATATTGGTGACATTGGTAACGTTCCAAGCATTAATATTTTGGTTGAAAGAAGTGGCGCCACTGAACATGGTACTCATATTGATAACATTACCAACATTCCAATTATTCAAAGGTTGGTTAAAATTATCTGTACTAGAAAACATGGCTCCCATACTAATTACTGAAGATACGTCCCAACTGTTGAGAGGCTCATTAAAAGCGTCAGCGCCAGAAAACATAGAATCCATGGAAGTGACTTTTGATACGTTCCAATTATCAATATTTTGATTGAAATTTTCAGCACCGCTAAACATAGAACCCATATTTACTACATTTTCAACATTCCAATTGTTCAATGGCTGGTCAAAAAATTCGGCTCTTTGAAACATACTTGACATATTTGTTACATTACTTACATTCCAAGAGTTTAGATTTTGGTTGAAATTTTCAGCAGAGTTAAACATGTTAGACATGTTGGTTACAGATGCAACATTCCAATTGCCTATGGGCTGGTCAAATATGGTTGCAGCTGAAAACATGGTTCCCATAGAGACTACATTGCCTACATCCCAGTTGTCCAAGGGGCTATTAAAAATTGACGCCTGATAGAACATACTGCTCATATCGGTTACATTACTCACATTCCAATTATTGATATCAGCGTCGAACAGGTAAGTTCTTCTGAACATACTGCGCATATCTGTAACCAGTGATAAGTTGGGTATGTCGGTTGCATTATAGACCATATTTTCACAGAAGTAAAATGTTTGCCTCATACTTTCCCAAACTTGGGTACCCCACTGATCTATAGAAATCAGTTTTAAGTTGTCCCTATTTGACGAACCGTGAAAATATGAAGGAAAATTTCCGATGATAGCTATCGTATAAACGCCTTGATTTAAATAGGTGTGGATAATATCATCGTCAACATTATTATTGTACTGTCCGTCACCCCAATCCACAGAAAAATCATAGGTTAGTCCATTTAGTGTTTCTAACCAATATTGATTTGCGGCTGAAGAGCTGTTATCTAAATTTCTAGTGTCGACTGTGATTTTAAATGCATCGGGGCTGTTTACCCAACTTTCAACCACGGTAAAACTTATTTCTGGACAACCAGTTGCAGGGCCATCTGTATTGTATGGAGTTACAGTGAAAAAAACAATATCATCTGCATTAAATTCATTAGTAAAGTCTAATCCCACAACATTACCGACATCAAGATTGTTAGCTATATTACCATTAAATGTCACAAAATCTCTTATTCCATTACGCTCTACCTCTAGCGTAATTCTGTATCCCGTAGCATTAGGTGCCGGGTTCCAACGTATATCAGAATTTGCTGGCACATTGGTATCACCATCAATAGGTGAGGTAATTTCGGTACAAAGCACAAACGAACAGTTTACACTATCTCCGGTAATATTCCAATTATGGTCATCTATTAGATTCTGTCTTGCGCTAAGTCCATCACAGTAGGTGAGGTTTGTTGCTCCAAGATTCACATTATCATTTACATTTTGTGTCGCCCATGCTATTAGAATAGTGTCATAATTTTCTTGGGATAGGCCAGAATTGTTAAGCATGTTGCCCATAGTGGTAACATTTTCAACTATCCACCCTGATAGGTCTTGATTAAAGGTGGTTGCTCCGCTAAAAACAGACCCCATATTGGTTATAGAACTTATATTCCAATTGTTTAATGGCTGGTTAAATGTTGTTGTGGCGGCAAACATACTGGCTATTGTAGTTACGCTACTGACATTCCAACCATTTAAAGGTTGGTTAAAACTATCGTTTTGACGGAACATATCTTGCATGCTAGTTACACTACTTACATTCCAATTTTCAATTGGCTGATTAAAGGCATCGGCATTTCTGAACATCGCTTGCATATCAAGTACGCTACTGACATTCCAGTTATTCAAAGGTTGATTAAATACCGCATTGTTATAAAACATTTCTTCCATGTTAGTAACACTGCTTACATCCCAATTATTTAGGGGTTGATTGAAAACACTATTTGCTATGTTAAAACCTGCACTAAACATTCCGGACATATCGGTCACGTTGCTCACATTCCATAAATCTAACGGTTGGTTAAATGCCCTAGCAGATTCAAACATCTCAGACATGTTTGTGACGCCTGAAACATTCCAACCATTTAAAGGTTGGTTAAAATTTGGTGTGTCACTAAACATTTGTCCCATATTGGTTACATTAGAAACGTCCCATCCTGCTATAGGAAAATTAATGGCAGATTCATGAAACATTCGAAACATATTGGTTACGTTACCAACTTGCCAAGTGCTTAAATCTTGTTCAAAATCATCTGTTCTAAAGAACATTAGGTTCATGTCTGTTACATTAGCAACGTTCCATAGGTTTAGGGGTTGATTGAATCTTCTGCACGCTACAAACATCCCCGACATATCAGTAACTTGGCTAACATCCCAATTGTTAATGTTTTGATTGAAAGGAACCGTTCCATAGAACATTTCTCTCATGTTAGTGACAGATGCCGTATTCCAATTATCCAAGGGTTCATTGAAGGCATAACAGTTCTTGAATACTTCAGACATGTCGGTAACGTTTATAGTATTCCAATTGTCTAATGGGCGGTTAAAAATTTCTGCATTTGCAAATATTCCAGAGATGTCAGTTATGGTGCTAACGTTCCAATTGTTCATTATTCCGTTGAATGAAGTACATTCTTTGAACATGTTTTTGAGACTTGTCACCAGACTAAGGTCTGGAGCGTCAATAGCATCAAAATTTAGATTTTCGCATCCGTAGAATGCATTTTCCATAGTTTGCCATTGTATGGTACCCCAAGAAAGAATCTCAATTATTTTTTGTCTATCCCCTCCATCATTAAAATAGATGGAAGGAAAAACACCACTTATACTTATGGTATAGAGACCTTCAGTAGGGTAGGTATGGGTAATATCTCCGGTAACATTGTTATCTGTTGTTCCGTCGCCCCAATTAACGGTATAGTCGTAAGTAAAACCTGGATTGGTGGGAATTGTAATTTGGTCATCATTCGAGGTGCCGAGTTCAGCAGTATTCCATCTCGAGTTAAAGCTTTGACCAAAAGAGTAAAATGATAAAAATAACGCAAGTAGAGCGTATAAACTTCTAGGCATAGGACAGTGTTTGGTTGTTTCTTTAGAGAAACTACTGCAAAGTATTTCTCATTAACAGTGACAGCAAATATTTGTTGTAAAGTTCTATATAAACTGTTGTGAAACACTACCCTGTAAACCGTGAATCTATTCTAGTTAAAATTATTTAGCTTTATTCATTGGTTTATATTATGACCAATAAATACTTGACAATGAAAATTTCACCGATAGTGTTGGCCGCTTTAACTTGGATGCTAGCGGGAATCTGCTACTACTATATGTTTTATGCTGATGCAGGTCCTGATGGTTTAGGAACTTTCTTTCCAATTATTATTGTGGGTATACTATGCCTTATGTCTTTGGTTGTTTTTTTGATTCAGTTATGGTTATTAAAAGATTTAAGTAGTGGTTTGAAAGTAGTATGCGCTTTAGTTGTGGTACTGCCAATAGTGTTGATTTTGGTAAAGGTTTTTTATGTGCCTGAAGGCGCTCTTCCTGAAGTGGAGATCATTGAAGTTCTAGAATGATTGAAAGCACTACTAATTTGTTTAACACTAAATAGATGATAGATTTAATTTAAAGACTGTCCATTTTTTCTTTAATCTGATCCAAACATAAATTTCCTAAGCTGCCTTCATGCGTATGGTGAATATCCCTTTTGGGTTTAAAGGTGCCTGCTTCAATTGAAAGTCCCATTTTTTTATAGGCATCCCTGAAAGGCATTCCGTTTTTAACCATTTCATTTAGGGTGTCAACACTGAACAAGTAGTCGTATTTTGGGTCATCTAAAATAGTATCATTAACTCGAATTTCCTTTAAGCTAAACGTTAGAATTTCCAAGCAAGCTTTCATATCCTGTATTGTAGGGACGATAATTTCTTTGACCAACTGAAAGTCACGGTGGTATCCGCTGGGGAGATTATTGATAACCAAAGTCAATTGATTGGGAATGGATTGTATTTTATTACATTTTGCCCGAACCAATTCAAAAACATCAGGATTCTTTTTGTGCGGCATGATACTACTGCCCGTGGTAAGTTCATTGGGGAATGAAATAAAATTGAAATTCTGACTCATATAAAGACAAATATCCATAGCCATTTTTGATAGCGTTGCCGCGATATTGGCCATGCCAAAGGCCGTTGCTTTTTCAGCCTTACCGCGACTCATTTGCGCGGCAACTACGTTAAATTTCATGGTTTCAAAACCTAACTTCTGAGTAGTAAAGGTTCTATCAATAGGGAAAGAACTCCCATACCCTGCCGCACTACCCAAAGGATTTTGGTCAGCAATTTTTTGTGCGGCTTTCACAAAATATAAATCGTCTATAAGACTTTCTGCAAAGGCGGAAAACCAAAGTCCGAATGAAGAAGGCATCGCAATTTGAAGGTGGGTATATCCTGGAAGCAATATGTTTTTATGCTGTTCTGCAAGACCCATCAACACTCCAAAAAGTGATTTCACCATGCTGGTCATTTCCGATAGTTCAGCTTTAAGATAAAGGTGCATCGCCACCAAGACTTGGTCGTTTCGCGAGCGAGCAGAATGGATTTTTTTACCGGTATCGCCCAATTTTTCAATCAGCAGGAATTCGATTTTGGAATGCATATCCTCAAAGTCATCCTCAATGGTGAACTCCCCTTTTTCAATGCTTTTGGCAATGTCTTCAAGTGCTGAAGTCAGAGCCTCGGCTTCCTCTTGAGTGACCAAGCCCACCTTGCCCAACATTTTGGCATGGGCAATAGATGCGATAACATCATATTTTGCCAGTAATAAATCCAATTCACGGTCATTACCAACGGTGAAATGGTCAATTTTTTTATCGGTACTAAAGCCTTTATCCCAGAGTTTCATGTCTTCAAGTTCAAGTGCAAACATCAAGTTCAAATACAATACTTTTTTTGAGCTTATATTTGATTCTTGTGTCTGTGTTTATTTTTAATTTTTGTAGGTTCTCCCCCCGAGGCCTCGAGGCGCTCGAAATAACAGAGGAACCTGTTAATTGGCTTCCTATAAAATTCCCCCTTTGGGGGCTAGGGGGCTAAAAATCCTTCTAAAATATCAATATACAAACCTACCCCTTCTTCCACTTCTTTAACATAAATAAATTCATTGGCGGAGTGCGAACGTGGACTATATCCCGGTCCCAATTTCAAGGACTGACAGCTGAGTTTTGCTTGGTCCGATAGGGTTGGGGAACCATAGGTGGTTCTTCCTAAGGCCAAACCTGATTGCACCAACGGGTGGTCAAGGGCAATGGAAGAACTGTCTTTATTCAACGACCTTGGCGTTAGTTCACAAGGGGCTTCTTTTTGTAGGATATCATTGATTTCTGAATTGGTATAGCAATCGTTCACCCTGGTATCAATCACCAAATCTACATGGGCAGGCACCACATTATGTTGACTGCCTGCGCTCATTTGTGTTACCGTAATCTTTACAGGGCCCAAAACGTCCGAAACTTTATCAAATTTGTAATGCTCAAACCATTTCAACACTTCTGCAGTTTTGTAAATGGCGCTGTTGTCATTAGGATGCGCTGCATGTGAGGGCGTGCCAAGGATTTTACCGTCATAAACAATCAACCCTTTTTCTGCAATGGCCAATTGCATTTCTGTTGGTTCACCAACAATCGCCACATCCATCTTGGGTAAGATAGAAAGCAGCGCGGAAAGACTTTTTGCACCTGCATCTTCTTCCTCGGCCGTAGCGGCCATGATAATATTATGACTCAGGTCTTGACGTTCATAAAAATGCACAAAAGTTGCCAAAAGCGAACAGAGTGCCCCACCTGCATCATTGCTGCCCAAACCGTACAATTTACCATCCGCAACATGAGCGTCGAAAGGGTCGTTGGTGTAGGCGGAATTTGGTTTTACCGTATCGTGGTGGGAGTTCAGTAATAGGTTGGGCTTACTTTCATCATAGTATTTATTAAAGGCATAGATGTTGTTATGTTGTCGTTTTGTGACTACTCCAAATTTGGTCAAAAAAGCGGCAATGGCATCGCCGGTTTTGTCTTCTTCTTCGGAAAAGGAAGGAATAGAAATGAGTTGTTTTAGCAAATCCAAGGCCTCTTGTGCCAAGGTGTTTTTGTCTATGGTCATAACACTATAGTTGTGTAGTTTTTACTTTCTTTTTCAAACAGGGCTAAATTACCAATTCTTACTTCGTTCACGCCATGGTTTAAGGCATGAAAACAATTTTCCAGTTTTGGTAGCATTCCAGAATTGATAACGCCCTTAAATTTTAAATCTTGATATGATTCCGAATCAATATTTTCGATGACCGAAGTTGTATCATTAATATCTTTTAGTACACCGTTCCATTCGAAACAATAGTTAAGAATTGTTTTAAATTCTTTGCTCATTCCAATCGCTAATTCTGAGGCAATCGTATCAGCATTGGTGTTCAGTAATTGTCCGTTGCCATCATGTGTTAGCGCACAGAATACAGGAACCAAGTTTGCCCCTAAAAGTTTACCGATTATCTTATAATCTACTTGAGTCACATCACCCACAAAACCATAGTCAATTTCTGTCACAGGTCTTTTTTGAGCCCCAATAGTATTGCCATCAGCGCCACTCAGCCCTATAGCATTGATTTTTAAGGCCTGAAGTTTTGCTACAATAGTTTTGTTCACCAGTCCGCCATAAACCATAATGGCTACCTCTAAGGTATTGCTATCGGTTATTCTTCTGCCATTTACCATTTTAGGTTCCAAACCCATCTTCTTCAATACTTGATTTGCTTTTTTGCCACCACCGTGCACCAGGATTTTAGGGCCCTCAATACCAGAAAAGGCCGTTAAAAATTGAGCAAGCTGATGTTCATCTTCTATGATGTTTCCACCAATTTTTATTAGGGTCAGATTTTGATTCACAATTTCTCTAAGATTTTTTTTAAAACTATCTCTGCCGAATACGTCCTATTATTAGCTTGTTGAATACATAAACTTTGCTCACTATCCAAAACTGCATCTTCTACCACTACATTTCTACGGACTGGGAGGCAGTGCATAAATTTGGCTTGACCCAATTTCTTTTTGGTCATCATCCAATTGGTATCTTGCGTTACTATTTTTCCATAGTCCTGATAGGAACTCCAATTTTTTACATAGACAAAGTTCGCATTTTCCAGAGCTTTCTCTTGGTCATGAATAATTTTACAGCCTTTTGTGATTTCAGGGTTCAACTCATACCCCTTAGGATGTGTTATGATAAATTCCGCGTCTTGCATCTGCATCATTTTGATAAACGAATTGGCAACCGCATGGGGCAACGCTTTTGGATGTGGTGCCCATGATAAAACTACTTTTGGTCTAGCGATGGTTTTGTGTTCTTCCAAGGTAATGGCATCTGCCAGTGCTTGTAAGGGGTGGTCGACTGAACTTTCCATATTTACTACAGGGATATTAGCATATTTTACAAAGCCATTTAATACGATTTCGGCTTCATCTTTTTCTTTATCTAGTAAACCGGCAAATGCTCTGATGGCAACGATATCAGCAAATTGAGAAACGACTTGGGCAGCTTCTTTTATATGTTCAGATGTACCTTGGGCCATTATAATGCCATCCTCATATTCTAGCTGCCAACCTTCGCTACCAAAGTTCATGACCATTACTTCCATACCTAAGTTTACTGCTGCCTTTTGAGTGCTTAAACGTGTACGTAAGCTATTATTAAAGAATAAAAGACAAATTGTTTTTCGTTTGCCAAGGGTTTCAAAGGCAAAAGGGTCTTTTTTCAAAGCAATGGCTTCTTTGACCGTTTGGTTAAGGTCTGGAATATCGTTTATGGATAAAAAGTGTTTCATTGTTTCAATACTTGCTTGTGTCTAATGGTTTGCCAACTCTTTTTTTAACCGTTCAAAAAACGTATCAATATCAGCTTCAGAAATGTTAAGTGCTGGTAAAAAACGAAGCAAGTTCTTGTTGGCGGAACCTCCGGTAAATACGTGTTGATTATAAATTAATTTTTTTCGTAAATCTGCTACAGGAAAATCAAATTCCAGTCCCAACATCAATCCTCTACCCTTTACTATTTTAATGGATTTTATTTCATTCGCCTTCCCGTAAAAATAACACCCCAACTCATTGGCATTATGGATTAGGTTTTCTTCTTCCAAAACCTCCAATACCGAAAGGGTAGCTA
>CAYGUO010000042.1:0-19874 GCA_964353095.1 uncultured Flavobacteriaceae bacterium
TTTGCCTTTGCCCAATGGAAAGGGTGCAGATTGCCCACAGAATTCGAATGGGAAGTGGCCCAAGAATATTTTCCTTGGGGGAAAAGATGGGAATGGACAGAAAGTGCCTACCTACCCTACCCAAATTATAAAAAAGCTGATGGAGCCTTAGGCGAATACAACGGTAAATTTATGGTCAACCAAAAAGTACTCCGTGGTGGTTCTGTCGCTACTTCCAATAAGCACGCCAGGTCAACGTACAGAAATTTTTTTCAGCCAAATTTAAGATGGCAATTCACTGGTTTACGGCTGGTGAAATAATCTCTACAAATAGCACATGCAAGAAAAATCAAAGACCTTTTCTACTCCTTTTGAGCAAGAGGTTTATGCAGGTTTAACCGCTTTTCCAAAATATTTATCTTCCAAATATTTCTATGATGAAATTGGCGATAAGCTTTTTCAAGATATTATGGCGATGCCTGAATACTATCTCACCAACAGCGAATTTGATATTTTACAGGAACATAAGTCAGCCATAGCAAATCATTTTTTTGAAGACAAGGAACCTTTTAGCCTATTTGAATTAGGCGCGGGTGATGGTAAAAAAACAAAGATTCTTTTACGGCATTTTATTGAGAATCATATTGAATTTGATTACAGACCTATTGACATTAGTCAAAATGCACTTGACCAACTTAAAACATCGATCCAAAAAGAAATTCCTGAAGTTTCTGTAAATACCCTTCAAGGCACTTATTTTGAAACCCTTAAAGATATTGGTCAAGACACCTCAAGAAAGAAGGTAATTTTATTTTTAGGTTCTAATATTGGAAATTTATTACACCCACAAGCAATTGATTTCTTGAAACAACTAAGGGAAGTCATCAATAGCAACGATGTCATTTTTATGGGCTTTGACCAAAAGAAAAACCCACAAACCATCTTGGACGCTTATAATGATAAGACCGGAATTACAGCGGCTTTTAATAAAAACGTTTTAACAAGGGTCAATAAAGAATTGATAGCCAATTTTGATTTAGATAAGTTTCTGCATTGGGAAGTTTACGACCCCGAAAGTGGTACTGCAAAGAGTTACTTGGTTTCAACAGCAACGCAGCAGGTCAGCGTTGAACGTTTGGGTATTAAAGTACGATTTGATGCTTGGGAAACTATACACACTGAAATTTCACAAAAAT
Source organism: uncultured Flavobacteriaceae bacterium (assembly GCA_964353095.1). Lineage (GTDB taxonomy): Bacteria > Bacteroidota > Bacteroidia > Flavobacteriales > Flavobacteriaceae > Croceitalea. Next base: position 1,176 of record CAYGUO010000042.1, read on the forward strand.
ATAACGACAAAGTAGTAGCGTGGTTAGCTGAGCAGTCTGGTTTAAAAATTACAGCACAGTTCAGTGACAGCCAAAACTATTACAAAAACTACATTTTTAAAAAAACAGCATTATGAAAGCTATTTGGAACAATACCGTAATTGCAGAAAGTACAGATACCGTAGTCATTGAAAACAATCATTATTTTCCTGAGGATAGTATTAAAAAAGAATATTTCAAGCCCAGCAAAACGCATACTAATTGCCCATGGAAAGGGATTGCTTCTTACTATACCATTGAAGTTGACGGAAAACAAAATCTCGATGCGGCTTGGTTTTACCCTGAAACAAGTGAACTGGCTCGTTCAATCAAAGGCAGTGTTGCCTTTTGGAAAGGAGTAACCATTGAAAAATAAACTTTCCAATGGTTACTTTTACATATACTATACTTCTAAAACTGCATTCTCGGTTCCAGCATAATCGTTCCATTGGTAACGATCAGCCTCACTATCATTAATGTAGTTACTGTCCACTAAGTAACGAAACTCGTAAGAGTTTTCTTTTGGAAGTTCAAACGTACCTTTAAATGTTCCGTTCTTTAATTTTTTAAGGGTGCTCCCTTTTGGGTTCCAGTTGTTGAAATCTCCAACAACAGCTACTTTTTTTGCTTCTTCTGCTGGTACTGTAAAAGTTACTTTACAAACTGGCTTACTTTTTAAATACTGTTTTTTTATTGCCATGGCAAATAAATTTATTCATTAAAATTCTTGACAAAGCAATACATAAAAGTATTAATAGTCAATAGGTTACCAACGATTTATCATTTTGACAAAATACATACTGTATTCCGTTCTTTTTGATAAAAAATAAATATAAATAGGCTCCTAAAGTTAATTTGACGCTATTTTTTAAGAAGTTTTGTGATAACATCCACTTCTTCAATGGTATTATAAAAGTGAAAACCCAACCTAATTCCATCACCTCGCTGCGCACAAATGATATTATTCTTTGAAAAAGCATCAAAAATCTGTTGATCAGCTTTAATATTAAATATGGTACTGTGTAGTTTTCTGTCTGTGACCACATCCTCCAATAGACCCAATTCAGCAAAACTTGATTTAGCATAGTTGGCCATTTGTTGAAGTTTAGCTGTAATATTGTCCATCCCAAGTTGATTTAAATATTCCAAAGAAAATTGTAAGCTTCCAAAACTCAAAGAATCCAGATGACCTGGCTCCAAATGCTTGACAAAAGTCCGTTGATGCTCATTCACTATGACATTTCTGCCAGAACCAAAACCTTTAGCCTTAAGTTGAAATCGTTCTTTTACTGCTTCTTTAATCAATAATAGTCCACAACCATAACCAGATAGCAACCATTTATAAGCACTAGCACCAATAATATCAATTGCTGATTCTGAAAAATCAAACTGTTCCGTACCTAAAAACTGTGTTCCATCTGCAATGATCATCAAATCAGGAAAATCCTTTTTTAGGCCTTTTAAGAAATTGAGGTCTATTTTAATTCCATTTAACCACTGCACTACGCTTAGCGCCAGCACCGTAATACCTTTATTTTTTACCGTTTCGTAAATATCCTCTTCCAGTGTATTACCTATTTCAATATACTCCGTATGAAAACCCCTGCTTTCAAAGGGCCAATTCAGCGAAGGGTAATCGTCTTTAAAAAGTAAGACCTTCTCATTTTCGCCCATTCCCTCTAAAAGTAGGTTTAGCCCAATGGTGAAATTAGGAACCAAAGCCACATTATCTGTTGGGCAATTAAAAAATTTCCCCACTATTTTTCGTGTTTCAGCATGCATTTTATTAGCCTTCATTTTCATCATGCTGCCACCAATCAAATAATCTAAATCATGCTCTTGACGCCATTCCAACAAATCTTCTGACAGTAAACCAGTAGCCGCTGTATTGGCATAAATGTACTGGTTCAATACAGGGAATTTTTTTCTTGTGTTTTCCATAAACCTTGATTCTAGGCAATCTGTTATCTTTGCCAGTAAAGATAGATACAAATGTTTTTTAAGAACAAAGAAAAAAGTGAAGTTGCCATTGAACAGCATGAGTTACTTGAAAACGCTCAAAAGCGTGTTAAGCAAAAAAAGCGGTTGTTTTCCCATTTTGTTGTTTTTCTTATTGGCAGTGTTTTTCTAGTTCTTATCAATAAGATTTTAAAATTTCAAGAACAATATGATTGGTTTGTATGGGCCATTACAGCTTGGGCCTTTTTATTTATCATCCACGCCTTTAACGTTTTAGTCACCCATCAGTTTATGGGTAAAAAATGGGAGCGGTCTCAGCGCGAAAAACTGGTAGCAAAACAAAAACAGCGCATCGCTGAGATTCAAAAGGAAATTGAAACTGATTTTCCGCTTTCAAAAATCAATAAAAAAAAAGAAGAGTGAGTGAAATTGTAATCATCGCAGCAGCAGCAGAAAATAATGCACTTGGTATAAACAATGATTTGCCATGGCATTTACCTGATGATTTTAAACGGTTTAAAGCCTTAACCTCTGGCCATAAAATCATTATGGGACGAAAGACTTTAGAGAGTTTTCCGAAGGCCTTGCCCCATAGAGAACATATAGCGATTACCAGAGCTCACGACTATGAGCCAAAGTTTAAGTGTACTATTGTGCATTCTATAGAAGATGCCTTGGCACTGGTTCAAAATGAGCCATTATCTTTTATAATTGGAGGTGGTGAAATTTATCGCCAAGCGATGCCTTTTGCCACTAAAATAGAGTTGACGCGGGTTCATGCACATTTGGAAGCGGATACCTTTTTCCCTGAAATTGATTTAAACGAATGGAAATTGATCAATGAAACGTTCCACGAAAAAGACGACCGACATCAATATAGCTTTAGCTATTTAACCTATGAAAGAATAAAGGTTTAAAAATCTAAGAAAGAAATTTTAGCCAATTTATTGTTTACAAGAGTTTCCAAAATATTGGTGGTTGTATTGGAGAAGAACATATACTCCCCCAGAAAGTCCATTTCTTTGTTTTGAAGTTGGTTTTGTTCAAGAACTGCTTTTACCTGCCTTGCAACCGCTTCACCTGAATCTATGATTTTCACCCCTGCTGGAAGTATTTTTTCAAGAGTAGGAATTAAATAAGGATAATGTGTACAACCCAAAACCAAACAATCTATATTCTGCTTTAGCATTGGTTCTAAAAACCTGACTAGTTTCGTTTTCATTTCCTCAGAATCTATTTTTCCAGTCTCAATAAGCCCTACCAAGCCTGTACCTTCTTGTTCTATTATTTCAATACCCTGGGCATGTAGTTTTGAAGTGTTAAAAAACAAGGCACTTGACAAGGTGCCCTTTGTAGCTAGAACACCTATTTTTTTGGTTTTAGTTTGTAATGCAGCGGGCTTGATAGCAGGCTCAATCCCTATAAAAGGAACTTTATACCGCGCCCGCAAGTATTCAATTGCATTGGTAGTGGCAGTATTGCAAGCAACAACAATAATTTTACAACCTTGACTCAGTAAAAATTCTGTGTTCTTAATACTAAGTTCCAGAATTTTTTCTTTGGATTTTTCACCGTAGGGGGCGTTTATACTATCTGCCAAATATATGGTGTTCTCATTGGGTAAAAGTTGCTGTAACTCTTTCCATATAGATGTGCCACCAACGCCAGAATCAAAAATTCCTATCGGACTGTTCATAGTCAAATATAAAAAAACCGCTCTCTAAGAAAATCTTAAAGAGCGGTTTTTAATTTATTTTGAGGTCAGTAAAGCTTAAAAGCCCAATTCTACCTTTACAGCAGACAATAGGTCTTTCCCTTTAGCCACAATTAATCCACCACCTTGAGAAGCATCTATTACATAATCAAAGCCCTGCTCAGCAGCAACTTTTTCAATAGCAGCTTTCGCTTTATCTGAAATTGGCGCGAACAATTCTCCTTGTTTTTTTTGCATATCCTGCATGGCAGCCTGTTCAACACCTTCAATATTCTTTTGAATCTCTTGAAGTTCTAAAACTCGCTTCTCATTCTCTTCCCTTGATTTTGAAGTAGATTCATTTTGGTATTGAGTAGACTTGTTTTGAAGCTCAGTCATTGCACCCTGCAAATCTGCTCTATACGTTTCTTGTAATTTTTTCAATTCAGCCTGTGCAGCAATCATCTCTGGCATTTGCTGCAATAAATCATTCACATTAATGTGGGCAACCTTACTTTGAGCATTAACAAAGCTCGTGGCTGCTACAAAAAGCACAATGGCTACAACAATCTTCTTTACATTTTTCATAATCTTAATTAACTTTAATTTGAGTGTTAAATTCTTAGTGTTTAGTTTTTATAATTGATTTGTTGAATCCTTTTCTTTAGTTTCCTCTTTTTTGCGTTCGTCTAGCTTTGCATTTTTCTTTGCTTCACGCTCTTCTAACAACTTCTTTCTTCTGTCTTCATAAGCCTTCTTTCGCTCTTCCCTTAATTTAAGCTGTTCTGCTTTTTTATCTGCCGCAGCTTTAACCCTAGACTCCTTATCAAAACTGGCTCTTTCTTGTCTTTCTTTTAGCGCATCACTTATTTCATCATCAGCTTCGGCTTCTTGCTCTTGAAAGTCTTTAAGTTTATTTTCTAATTTCTTTCCTTTATTTGATTTACTGACTTTTCTTGTTCTTGCTATCTCTCTTAATATCAAGTCGCTGACATCATGCCTTTTTTCAGAATACAACATTACAACATCTGCCGATCTATCAAAAATAAAATCATATTTTTTATTTTGTCCAATCTTTTGAACCTCAACAAAAACTTGGTCTTGAATGGGCTGAATCAAAAGCTTCTTTTGAAGTATTAAATCACCTTGGGGTCCAAATCGATCCTGTTGGTAATCTAAGGCCTCCTTTTCTAAAATCTGTATTTCCTCTTCACGTTCAGATATCAACTCATCTGTTAGCAGTACTTTTTCTGCCATCAGATCTTTCTTCATCTGCTCAATCGTGCTTAGCTTAAGCTCAATTTCTTGTTTCCATTTGTTGGCTTTCGCATTTAACTGCTCTGTGGCATCACGATACTCTTCGACATTTTCCAAAATGTACTCCATATCTACATATCCTATTCTTACTCCTCTTTGAGCAATACTACTTATGGATGTAAATAAAATGATACTGATAATTAGCCCCTTTGTCTTCATTTTTAAATCCGTCAATTACATAGAAAATATCGTGCCAAAATACATAAAAAACTTAAAATGAATTAGTTAAGTGTTTTAATATAGACAACATTTTCTGTTTTTATTAAAATTGTTGACCAATTATGAAGTGGGTTTGCCATCCGCTAGGCCCGTTACCTACTGATTGTGGTCTTAAATCCTCATCAAAACCATATCCAAAATCAATACCTAACAATCCAAAGGCTGGCATAAAAATACGAAGTCCCGCTCCTGCTGATCTCTTTAACTGAAACGGATTAAAATCATTAAAATTGTTAAAAGCATTACCCGCTTCCACAAAAGCTTGAGCATAGATAGATGCAGATGGTTTCAAGGTAAGGGGATAGCGTAATTCCATCGTGAATTTATTGTAAATGGTACCACCAGCCGTAGCAGTTCCATCTGGTGCAAGGGGTGTAATAGATTGGTTTTCATACCCCCTTAGTTGAACAATATCCCTGCCGTCTAAGGTGAAATTACCCAAGCCATCACCACCAACAAAGAAACGTTCAAAAGGCACATCTCCAATATCATTATTGTAGTTACCCAAAAAGCCGAATTCGGCATTTGTTCGCAACACCAGTTTGTCAATCAGCCTTGTGTACCAATCCCCTTTAAATTTGACCTTATAATATTCCAACCATTTAAATCGCTCTTCTTCCAAGCTTTCAGATTCTGCTTGAAGCTCTTGTAGTTCTTGTTGTTCCGCAAACCCTACATTTTGTGGATCTCCTATTTCACGGGCACGTTCGTTAATCTCATCTATTCTGGAAGAGATTCCTGCGAAATCCTTTTTAGAAAAAATAGAAAACGGAGGGGTAAATTTAGCAGTGATTTCAAAATTAGAACCACTTAGAGGAAATATTCTACTTGGCCCTTGAGAACTTCTAGAAATACCTAAAGTATAGCTTAATGCGTTTGATGACCCATTACCAAAATTAAAAAGTCCAATATTTCTAAAATTGTTGAATTGATACAATTGATAGCCAAGGGAGTGTGAAATGGTGAAAAAATCATCTGGCCATTGTACCCTTTTTGCCAAACCAGCAGAAATACCAGTTATGGCAAAGCCACTACTTTTATCAACTTCTATTTGACCCTGATTGCTAAAGGTCGAATTAAATTGTTGCGTTCTAGAAAAAGACATGTTAAAACGAACTGGTTTTTTACCCCCTAGCCATGGCTCAGCAAAGTTTAAACTATACACCCTGAACGTTCTACTAGCTTGCAACCTTAACGCAAAAGTTTGGCCATCACCCATTGGAACGGGTTTGTACTCTTCACCTTTAAAAATGTTTTGTAAAGAAAAGTTATTAAAAGAAAGGCCTAGGGTACCTATAAAACCACCACCACCGTAACCACCTTGCAATTCAATCTGGCTAGAACCTGCTTCCACCAAACCATATTTAATATCCACCGTACCGGAATTTGGGTCAGGATTTACAATATCTGGAACAATCTGCTCCGCATCAAAGAAACCTAGTTGCCCTAATTCACGAACACTCCGTACAATATTATCTTTACTATATTTTTGTCCTGGGCGAGTTCTTAATTCCCTAAAGATTACATGGTCATTTGTTTTATCGTTACCTACAACTTGAACATGGTTTAAAAATGTTTCTTTACCCTCTATAATACGTATCTCAAAATCAATGGTATCGTTCACCGCAGAAATCTCAACCGGATTGATGTTCGAAAAGAGGTACCCGTTATTTTGATATTGATTTGTAATATCTATCGCATCTGGTTTACTGTCGTCAGCAATACGTTCCTTTAGGAGCACCCCATTATACGTGTCTCCTTTTTTAATCCCTAAAACACGACCAAGATCCCTATCTGTATAAACGGAGTTTCCAACGAAGTTGATATCACCGAAATAATATTTATTTCCTTCTTCAACTTTTATGGCAAGTTTAATATTATTTTCATCGACCTTGATAAACGTATCTGAAATCACCCTTGCATCACGATACCCTTTTTCCGCATAAGCATCCACAAGTTTTGTAAGGTCTTCTTTGTAATCTTCCTCAATGTATTTTGACTTTTTCCAAAAGCGATAGAACTTTTTCTTTTTTGTGTTTTTTAGCGCCTTCTGTAATTTCTTATCACTTAATTTTTCATTGCCTTCAAAAGTGATTGCATTAATTTTCACTTTATCACCCTTTTTGACATTAATGACCATACTTTCAGCATTGACGGAAGAAGTGTCTTTAGCCGTCACTATCGTGGCCTTAGTATTAAGAAAGCCTTGTTTTTTGTACTTGTTTTCTAAATAACTTTTGGTATTGGCGATTAAACTCTCAGTGATTTTTTTACCCTTCTTTAAGTCTGTATCATCTAAAATATCTTGTACCTTTTTTTTCTTGATACCAAATACCTTAACATTGGTTAACGTAGGCCTCTCAAGAATATTTAATTCTAAAAATATTTTATCCCCCTCAACTTTTGTTTGGAATACCTTGACATTGGTAAAAAGCTCTAATCCCCAAAGTTTTTTGATCACCGAACTTATTTCTTCCCCTGGTATAGTGATGGGCTGTCCAATTTTAAGACCAGTATATGTCTTTACCGTTTGTTCATTATAACTCTGAAGACCTGTCACCTCTAGCCCGCCCAAAATATATTTTTTACTGGCTTGAAGAGAAACCTCTTGAGAAAAGGTTACTTGGCCGAGTAAAAAAAACAAAAGTAGAAGTGCGTTGTATGAAGTAATTATTTTTAACCCTTTAACTGAGTTGTTCGCTAGTTTTTCCAAATCGTCGTTCTCTATTCTGGTAATTGATAATTGCATCCACTAAGTGTTGCTCACTGAAATCGGGCCAAAATACGTCAATAAAATATAATTCGGCATACGCTATCTGCCAAAGTAAAAAATTGCTTATTCTATGCTCTCCACTCGTTCGAATAAGCAAATCCACATCTGGTAAATTGTGCGTGTAAAGATGAGTATTAATAATGGTTTCGTCAATATCATCAGGTGAAATTATATTATTTTTAACTTTGATACTTATCTCTTGGATAGCTTTTTTAAGCTCTTCCCGCGACCCGTAACTTAAGGCCAACGTCAGCGTCATACCATCGTTTTTGGCTGTTTTTTGAATAACTTCCAACAATTCGTTAGCGGCTTTTTTTGGCAAAGAGTCTATATTGCCAATGGCATTAAGTTTAATATTGTTTTCGTTAAAAGTTTTGAGTTCTTTTCTTAAAGACGTTACCAAAATTTTCATTAAGGTCTGTACTTCAAGCTTGGGCCTGTTCCAGTTTTCTGTTGAAAAAGCGTAAAGGGTAAGGTATTTAATCTTTAGTTTGGTACAATTCTCCACAGCGGCCCTTACGGCTTCAACACCGTGTTGATGTCCAAAAACCCTCAATTTACCGCGTTGCTTTGCCCACCTGCCATTACCATCCATAATCATGGCAATGTGCTGTGGCAATCGGTGTACATCAATTTCAGCTTGGTTATTCATGTATTCACTCAAAACAATCTTGACATGGTTTGCGGCCAAAGGTATAGGTTAATGTAATACCTGAGAAAACGTACCAATCGTCACTTAAAATGTTACCAAAGCGGAAGTTTTCAAAATTAGAACCCTCCGGATTACTGGCATCCAAATTATCGGTAAAAGTGTATCGAGCACCTATTTCTGCACCTAAAATCAACACTTGACTTAACCGATATTTGGCTCCGACTGTCATCGGAATCGCGAAACTACCATCTTTTTGGTTAATATCCTGAAGTTGTTGTGCGTCAATGTAGTTAAAATCGTATCTGAAGTAAGTAATTCCGGTATATAAGTAGGGAGTGAATGCCGGGCCAAGTTTATGCAGATTGTATTCCACAAAGTTAAATTCCATCCCTAAGGAATATTCTAAAACAGAATTTTTAACTTGATAGCCCCGTTGTTCTCTTGAAGGCATGCTGCTCTTTACATCATCAGCGGTGAAATCACCTTTGATGATACTTGCACGCCAAGCATAACGCTTACTTTTGTTCCATTTAAAAAGTGCACCATACGAAGGGCCTGAAGGCAAAATAAAATTTGTTCTTCCAACGTCACCAATATTATTTGCCCCTCCGGCAAATATTCCAACCTCGTAGGTTTGGGCATTTAATGTGCACATTGCCAGCAAAAAAGCCACCATACATATCTTCATAAATAAAGCTTACCAATATTACAGTTACAATGCGCTAAACAGGCAACATCGTCATATTATGTTCTGATTGTAAAACAGTATTTCGAGTGATTTATTGCTTTGGAAAACTCAATTACGCTTGTCTTGACCCCATAATAATTTGTTTCGAAGTGTTTTGAGAAAACTTTCCGATTTATACTCTATCATTCTTATGGTAAAATCGGACTTCTGAATAATAATTTCTTTACCATTTGGGATGGTGGCTATTCTAGAATCTAATGAAACCAGATGATTCTCTTCCCTACCGGATACTTTCAACTTAATTTTGGTGTCATCTGAAATAACAAATGGCCTTGCATTCAAATTATGAGGTGCGATGGGTGTTAGCACCAATGATTTCGCAGAAGGGGCAATTACAGGACCACCACAACTTAAAGAATATCCGGTAGAACCGGTGGGTGTTGAAACGATTAAACCGTCTGCCCAATAAGAGGTTAAAAACTCCTCGTTCAAATAAGTTTCAACGGTAATCATAGATGTGGTGTCCTTTCTACTGACCGTTATTTCATTCAAGGCAAAATTGATGTCTCCAAATTCTTGAAACTCGCTGTCCAAACAAATCTCGACCAAACTTCTTTCTTCAATGTGATATGCGCCCGCGGTGAATTCAGTGATTACCTTACGTACATCTTCTTTCTTAAACGTAGATAAAAAACCAAGCCTACCCGTATTGACCCCAACGATGGGAATACCTAAATCTTTAACATACGTTACTGCTCTTAACATGGTGCCATCACCACCAAAACTTACGAACATGTCAAACGAATTGTCCAATCCCTCGGTTTGGGTAAACGTTTCAAATGATGCCGATGAACCGTCTTTGTCAATAAGATTGAGAAAAGCTTCTTCTACAAAAACTTGGGCATTGATTTTTTCAAGCTCTTGTAAGAGTTCAAATACACATTCAACATCGTGGCCCTGAAAAGATTGACCGTATATGGCAACCTTCATAATTAAACATTTAAATATTTATCCAAATAATCAGACCGTTCTTTTAGGTCTTCCAAAAATTGATCATCGTTATTACCAAATAATATGGAGTAATTGTATCTTCTAAAGGTTTGAATGACCTCATTTAAGTTGGAAGCATTTATTTTCAAGGTAACCTGGACTACGTCATTTAAGTTTTCTGTAATAAAAGCACCCAATAACTTATTGTTGTTGCTTTCCACAATTTGGGCAATTTCGCTAAAAGAATAGTCTTTGATGCCTTTTGAAACAACCAAAATTCCGCCAGGCTCAGTAAAAAACGGTGTGCCAATAAAAACGGATACGATGTCATTTAAATCATAATAACCAACCACCCGATTGGCATCATCCAGTACCGGTAGAATATTCGCTTCATTTCTAGCAAATATTTCAAGAACATCAAGCCATGAAGTTTGTGCCGTGACTGAAAATGATTCCAATTCATACCGAAAACCGTCAATCTTCTTCTTTTCTTCAAATCGCGCATGATCATTTTCAGAGAGCAAGCCTAAAAACAATCCATCCTCAACCACAGCAATGTGCGAGAAGGTTGTTTCTTCAAAAAACAACAAGGGTTCTTTTAAAGTTTCGGAAACTTCAAAAATGGGAAGTGTTTTTAATATTTGATCCTGAATATGCATAGCTTTTATTTCGGTTGCAAATTACAAATTTAAATAGCGCAAAAGGCGTGCCTAATTTGTATTTTTACTTTTCGTTTTAAAAGTAAATTATGACTAAATTAAGTGTTAACATTAATAAATTGGCCACCCTCCGTAACTCAAGAGGAGGCAATGTGCCTGATTTGATAAAGTCCACAAAAGATATAGAGTCATTTGGGGCGCAGGGCATTACTGTTCATCCAAGACCAGACGAGCGCCATATTCGTTATCAAGATGCCCGTGATTTGAAAGATGTTGTGCACACGGAATTGAACATAGAAGGTAATCCTATTCAAAAATTTATTGATTTGGTTTTAGAGGTACAACCAACACAAGTCACCTTGGTGCCAGACGCTGAAGATGCTATAACCTCGAACGCTGGTTGGAACACGATCAAACATAAAGATTTTTTAAAAGAAGTTATTCAAACCTTTCATAACACTGGTATCAGAACGTCAATTTTTGTAGATGCCGACACAAACATGGTTGAAGCTGCAGCCCATACAGGCGCGAACAGAATTGAACTTTACACGGAAAGTTACGCCCAACAATTTGGAGAGGGTAATAAAGCTGGTATTGACCCATTTGTTAAAGCAGCCGAAGTGGCCCATAAGGTAGGTTTGGGCATTAATGCAGGGCATGATTTGAATTTGGATAACATTAAGTTTTTTAAAGAACATATTCCAAATCTTTTAGAGGTATCCATAGGTCACGCTTTAATGTGTGAATCACTTTATTTAGGCTTAGAAAACGTTATCAACATGTACCTACACCGTTTAAGCTGATGAAAATTTTACATTCAAAAATCTTAGGACAAGGCAAGCCATTGTTGATTCTACATGGATTTCTTGGTATGTCTGACAATTGGAAAACCTTGGGCAACCAGTATGCCAAAGCAGGATTTCAAGTACATTTAATTGACCAACGAAACCATGGCAAAAGCTTCCATGCTAACGAGTTTGATTATGATTACTTATCTGAAGATTTGAAGGCATATGTAACGTTTCATCAAATCACAAAAGCTCGTATCATTGGTCATTCCATGGGCGGAAAGACAGCTATGCAATTTGCCTGCTCATACCCTGAATATGTGGTAAAACTCATTATTGCTGATATTGCCCCTAAATACTATCCAGCACATCATCAAGACATCATCAATGGGTTGCTTTCTCTAAATTTTGATGAGATTACCAGTAGAACCGAAGCGGATAAAAAACTGAGTGAGCAATTGACCAATTTTGGAATTCGACAATTTCTTTTAAAAAATTTATATTGGGTCGATAAGCAAAAACTTGGTTTTCGCTTTAATTTAGAGGTACTCCAACACAAAATGGAAGAAATTGGAGAAAACATCAGTTCGGTCTCTTCTTTTAAAGGTGACACCCTTTTCTTAAGGGGTGATAGGTCTGAATACATTTTACAGAATGACTTTGACAATATCAAAAAACACTTCCCTAATTCCCAAATTGAAACCATTTCCGATGCAGGCCATTGGCTTCATGCGGAAAACCCAACTGCGTTTTTAACGAAATCATTAAAATTTCTAAATTCTTAAAGTTTGATGCATTTTATTATGCATGCATAATTTTTTCTATACATTAATTGTATGTATGATAATTTTCTTCTAGTTTTGGAACTACTGTATGCACAGTTCTTTAAACTTAAACTAACGCTAATATTAATAAAATGAAAAAGTTCCTTACCCTTAGTGCCATTTTTGGACTGCTATTTATGTCATGTTCAGATGATGATACCGTAATTGATGATGATATGGGTATGATGCCTGAAGAACCCATAGTATATACCAGTGGTTCTGCAGACTTTTCTAATTATGTTGCTTTAGGCAACTCACTAACGGCTGGTTTTTCTGATGCCGCTCTTTTTCAAGCTGGTCAAACCGCCTCTTATCCAAATATGCTTGCAACCAATTTTGCTTTAGCCGGCGGAGGTGCATTCAATATTCCCTTTATGGCTGACGATCTAGGTGGTGCTACCTTAGGGGGACAGTCTATTTTAGGAAATCGTCTAATTCTTTCTTTTGCGAGTGGCTCGCCAGCTCCAGTGCCTGTTCAAGGTCAAGGTGCTACTGAAATTTCAAATGTACTTTCTGGGCCTTTTAATAATATGGGTGTGCCAGGCGCAAAAAGCTATCACCTTTTGGCTCCAGGGTATGGAAACTTAGCAGGTGTTCCTATTGGTGCTGCAAATCCTTATTTTGCTCGGTTTGCATCAAGTCCTAACACTACGATACTAGCGGACGCAGCTGCTCAAAACGCTACTTTCTTCTCCCTATGGATTGGAAACAATGACGTACTAGGGTATGTGACCGCTGGCGGTGCAGGGGTTGACCAAACAGGAAATTTTGACCCTTCTACTTATGGTGGTAGTGATATTTCTGACCCAAACGTACTTGCAGCCTCAATCGATGGTATTTTAGCGACCATGACCGCAAACGGTGCAGGAGGCGTTATTGCAAATCTTCCTGATGTTACATCGATTCCTTTTTTAAATACCGTACCGCACAACCCTGTTCCCTTAGATCAGGCTACGGCGGATTTATTGAATGGAGCTTACGCAGCCTATAATCAAGCACTTTTAGCTTTTAGCACAAACCAAAATCCTTTGGGCACTCCTTTAATCAGTCCTGCAGAAGCTGCCAAAAGAACTATCTCTTTTCAAGCAGGTGCCGGTAATGCCGTGGTATTGTTAGATGAAGATTTGACTGATTTGACAGCAGTGAGTCCTGCATTGATCAATATGCGCCAAGCTACTTCAGAAGATTTATTGGTGTTGACATCACAAGGAATCATTGGAACGCTGGCCAATCCGGCAGATCCTACTTCAATTAATGGGGTGGCAGTACCATTAGCAGACCAATGGGTTTTGACTCCTGAAGAGCAAACAACTGCCAATGCGGCATTAGTAGCATACAATCAAGCCATTCAAGGATTAGCGTCACAATACGATTTAGCGTTTGTAGATGCGAATGCATTGTTAATAGAATTAGGAACTACAGGTTTTACCCTTGCCGATGGCAGTGTTGTTACCTCTAACTTTGGAACCGGTGGTGGTTTTTCTTTAGATGGGGTGCACCCGTCACCAAGAGGTTATGCCATATTAGCCACTGCTTTTACCGAAGCAATCAATGCTAAATTCGGTTCTAACCTACCTCCTGTAAACCCATTAAATTTCACAGGACTCTACTTACAATAAAATATATTTCAAAATCATTACCTTAAAGGCATCGTTTTTGCGATGCCTTTTTTATTAAATACAAATACAAATGAAATTTATTTTAAGAATTCTATTAAGTGCCATCGCTGTAGTCGCCTTGTCACATCTTTTACCAGGCATTGGAGTTGACACTTATATAACCGCAATTATAGTAGCCATTGTTCTAAGTCTTTTAAACTTTTTGGTCAAACCTGTATTGGTTATTTTAACCTTACCGGTAACCATTATCACCTTCGGCCTATTTTTACTGGTCATCAACGCTATCATTATAATGTTAGCTGGCTATTTTGTCGATGGATTTCATGTAAGCAGCATCTTATGGGCCATCGTTTTTAGCTTTTTGCTCTCCGTTTTGCAGTCCATTTTGTTTTCATTGCTCAAAGAAGATAAAAAGAAGTAAGGTTTTTAATTGATTTACAACCTATTAAAAACTTGTTGTACTTGTGAAAATATAGTATTTTTGCCACCCATTTTGAGTAAAGCAAATCAGTGTATAGATGAATATTACAAAAGAACAAATTGACGACCTTAATGCAGTTGTAAAGGTAGCCATCACTAAAGATGACTATCAAGAAAAGGTTGACACCATTTTAAAAGACTACAGAAAGCAAGCTAACATTCCTGGTTTTCGTAAAGGTCAAGTACCCATGGGCTTGATTAAAAAGCAATATGGAAAAGCAGTTTTGGTTGACGAAGTAAATAAGTTGTTACAAGACAACCTGAACAAATATTTAACCGAAGAAAAACTGGATGTTCTTGGAAATCCGCTTCCAAAGCAACAAGATGGATTCAATTGGGAGGCTGAAGAATTTGCTTTCGAATTTGAATTGGGTCTAGCACCAGCATTTGACGTGCAGTTAAAAACAAAAAAGGCAACAACGCAGTATAAAATTGTAGCCGATAAAAAAATGATTGACGATCAGGTTGACCGTATTCAAAAACAATATGGAAAAATCATCTCGAAAACTGAAGTAGGCAAGAACAATGAACTGACGGGTACGTTTAAAAACGAAGCGGAAGAAATTGAGCATAAAACCACCATTGAACTTGATAAGGTGAAAAGTAAAAAAGCCATTGATAGTTTATTGGGTAAAGTTGTTGGCGATACGGTTTCCCTAAAAACCAAAGGTTTGTTCAAAGAAGATTATGTACTTTCTTCTGCTTTGGGGATTGATCGTGAAAAAGCGGAAAAGCTTAATATAGAAGTCACTTTTACCATTGATGAAATCAATGAACGCGAACCCGCTGAACTGAACCAAGAGCTTTTTGACAAAGTATTTGGTAAAGATGTGGTGACGACGGCGAAAGCTCTAAAAGAAAAAATCAAAGAAGATTCTGAAAAGCAATTTGAGCAGCAGTCTGACCAAAAGCTTTTGAATGATATTACTGAAAAAATAATTGCAGAAACCAAGTTTGAGTTGCCTTCCGGGTTTCTTCAAAAATGGATTCAAGTCAGTGGTGAAAACCCACTTTCAGAAGATGAGGCCAAAGAAGAATATGAAAAATCTGAAAAAGGGCTCCGTTACCAATTGATTGAAGGTAAAATTATCAATGACAATAATTTACAAGTTCAATTTGAAGAGCTAAAAGATTTTGCAAAAGGATTCATCAAGTCACAAATGGCACAGTATGGGCATTTAGACCCTCAAGAAGAAGAGCTTGAGAATATTGCGGCAAGAGTGATGGGCAACCAAGACGAAGTCAAAAGAATGTCAGAACAACTGATGAGCCAAAAAATGCTGAATCTTTTTAAAGAAAAAGCGAATCTAAAAGTAAAAGAAATTAGTTATGAAAACTTTGTTAAAGAGGTTTACGGATAGCTATACCAAATAATACGTATCTTTACGGTTCTGAATTTTTCAAATTCAGAACCTTTTTTTTGATTAAAAACTAGTGGAAAAATCCTATGGATTACGGAAAAGAATTTAAGAATTACGCTACCAGGCACCAAGGCATTAACAGCATGTACTATGACCAAATCATTAGTAGCATGTACCCAACCAACATGACACCCAATATCATTGAAGAACGTCAAATGAACATTGCCGTTTTTGATGTATTCTCTAGACTGATGATGGATCGCATCATTTTCTTGGGTACTGGTATAAATGACCAGGTCGCTAATATCGTTCAAGCACAGCTTCTATTTTTGGAAAGCACAGATGCCTCTAAAGACATCTCAATTTATATCAACTCTCCAGGTGGAAGCGTTTATGCTGGTTTGGGTATCTATGACACCATGCAATTTATTAAGCCTGATGTCGCTACCATTTGTACCGGTATTGCAGCTTCAATGGGTGCCGTATTGTTATGCGCTGGCCAAGCAGGCAAAAGAAGTGGTCTTACCCACTCTAGGGTTATGATACACCAACCAATGGGTGGAGCCCAAGGTCAAGCCAGCGATATTGAGATCACTGCAAAAGAAATACTAAAGCTCAAAGAAGAATTATACACCGTTATTGCCAATCACTCCGGTCAGACGTATGATAAAGTATATGACGATAGTGATAGGGACTACTGGATGAAAGCTGAGCAAGCAAAAGAATACGGCATGATTGACGAAATCTTAGTAAGGGACAGGTCAAAATAACGTACTAAGAAAGAGAACGTCGTAAGAATCGGTAAGGTGTAAACCAAAATTGGATTTTTTCCGTTTGAATGTAGAAGAACTATAACCATTGCTATGGCAAAAGAAAACTTAGAATGCTCATTTTGCGGAAGAAAGAAACCAGAAACCAACTTATTAATAGCTGGTTTGGATGCACATATCTGCGATAGATGCATTGAACAGGCGCATAGCATTGTTTCTGAAGAATCTAAGCAATCAAAGAATAATGACCTTTCTTCAGAATTAGTCTTAAAAAAGCCCATGGAAATTAAAGATTTCTTGGACACTTTTATCATTGGACAAGAGCGGACTAAAAAAGTACTTTCCGTTGCTGTTTACAATCATTACAAAAGACTTTTACAGACTAAAGACAGTAATGATGGCATTGAAATTCAAAAGAGTAACATCGTTATGGTTGGGCAAACCGGAACAGGTAAAACCCTGATGGCAAAAACCATTGCCCGTATGCTAAATGTTCCGTTGGCTATAGTTGATGCAACGGTTTTAACGGAAGCAGGTTATGTAGGTGAAGATGTTGAAAGTATTCTTACTAGATTGTTACAAGCCGCGGATTATAGCCTAGAAAAGGCAGAACGTGGCATTGTATTCATTGATGAGATTGATAAAATTGCAAGAAAAAGTGACAACCCATCCATCACTAGGGATGTTTCTGGTGAAGGGGTGCAACAAGGGCTTTTAAAATTATTGGAAGGTACTGTTGTAAATGTGCCACCCAAAGGAGGCAGAAAGCATCCAGACCAAAAGTTTATTGAAGTAAACACTGAAAATATATTGTTTATCGCAGGTGGTGCTTTTGACGGTATTGAACGTCTTATTACCAAACGTCTCAATATGCAAGCCGTTGGGTATAGCGCTTCTAAGGCTGAAGACAATGTGGACAATGAAAATATTTTACAATATATTATTCCTAAAGATTTAAAAGAATTCGGTTTAATTCCAGAAATTATTGGTCGATTACCCGTTCTTACACACATGAATCCGTTGGACAAGAAAACCTTACGTGCAATTCTTACGGAACCCAAAAACGCCATTATCAAACAATATGAAAAATTGTTTGCCATGGACGATATCAGTTTTACGATTACGGAACAGGCCTTAAATTATATTGTAGAGAAGGCTGTAGAATATAAATTGGGAGCAAGGGGCTTACGCTCATTATGTGAGGCGATTTTTACGGATGCCATGTTTACCTTGCCCAGCGGCGAAGAAAAAGAGTTTAAAGTCACTAAGGCATACGCTGAAGATAAACTTTCATATGAAACCATTAAAAAACTAAAAGCGGTTTCTTAGTTTTTCAAGAAAATATTGGAACAAAAAAAGGAGCTAAATAGCTCCTTTTTTATTTATATACATATCAATTTTTAAACAGCTTTTCGTATTACTTTGTTCAGCAAGCCCATACATACGTCTGCTATAATCTTTTCATCAGAATAAAGTTCGTGACCAAAATTGGGCACAATATTTAAATCGACACCTATTTCTTTCGCCCACTTCATTCTAGGCTTAAACTCATCACATTCACCATAAATCAAGTTCAAGTCAACATCTGGACGCTTATCTTCAAAACGAACACGTGTTGCAGAAACTGTAGTCAATGATTTCATTGGAAAACCTTTTAAACCAGCTTTCCAAGCAATAGTACCACCTGTACTAAAAGCCAGCACATGGCATGGTTCCGTTTCTCTCTTTAGTAAATGAGCTACCGCGGTGTCAATACCACCTTCAACAAAGGCCCTATGAAGGTTTTCTTGCGTGTTCACCAATTCATCTATGTTCCCTAGTTGTTGGCAATCATAAAATTGAATATCATAATACTGCTGTAAGTATCCAAAGTAAGAAGTAATCCAGAG